>NZ_JBPRKH010000002.1:0-207786 GCF_051417515.1 Capnocytophaga sp. G1920 | reverse complement strand
AATAAAATGTAAAAGTCTATGACACTGATAGAAATGTTATCTAGTATAGAGGATACTAGAAAAAGACGCGGTATCCGCCATAAAATGCCTAACTTCCTGATTATGTGCCTAACAGCAATAATGTCAGGTTATACTGGTTATCGAGAAATAGGCCGTTTCCTCAAAGAAAACCAATGGGAGTTTAAAAAGTATCTAACTTTCTGTAAAGTACCTACATATGGCTCTATTAGAAGGATATTTATGGAAATTGATTTTGATGATTTTGCCCAAAAATTCAATCAGTGGACTGCCCAATTTTTACCAATGTGTCAAGGTGAAACACTTGCTGTTGATGGAAAGGCTATTGCAGGAACTATTAAAGACACTCAAAATAACTATCAGAATTTTGTTTCATTGATAAGTGTTTTTGCTTCACAAAGAGGCATTGTATTAGCTTGTGATAAATTAGAGAACAAAAAAGAATCTGAAATTTATACCGTTCAAAGACTCTTACAAGCCTTAGACATTCAAGGTGAAATAATCACTTTAGATGCCTTACATTGTCAAAAAAACTCTTGAAACTATTATAAAGTCAAAAAATGACTACATAGTACAAGTAAAAGGTAATCAAAAAAAGCTTTTTGAGCAAATAAAAGCAAATGTTGCTACAAAAAAGTATTTAATGCACACTTACCAAGAGTGTTCTTTGCTAAGAGGTCGTGATGAATTGCGTATTACCAAAGTTTATAAAAATTTAGAGGGTATTTCTCCTGAATGGTTTGGTATAAAGCGAATTATAGAAACAACACGTTATGTCAAAACAAAGAAAGGTCAGACAATAGAGATAGTTTACCATATTAGCAGTGTAGCTAAGAATAAGGCTGATTTCTTTGCTAATCACATACGTTCTCATTGGGGTATAGAAAATCGTTTGCACTGGGTGAAAGATGTACAAATGAAAGAGGACAAGAGTAAGACTAAATCAGGTAATGCTCCTGAGAATCTTTCAATAATGAGAAATATATCAATTAACCTATTTCGTCTTAATGGAAAAGACTCTATCAAGTCAGCTATGGAATGGAGTATCATTAATTTCAAAGAACTTATGAATTTAATATATTATAAATCAAACATTTGTAACTCTATGTAACAGCCCTGCCTCCAAAGGGGGAATCACAGCGACGTAAAGACGAAGAAAAGACGAAGAAAAGACGAACAAAGAACGAACAATCAGCGAAGATAAGTTAGAGTTGAAATAGAGATAAAAAGAAGGTTAGTGGAAGGCTTCAAGTTTGCCAAAGTTTCAAATTTTGGTAAAGTTCATAACATTAAAGCAAAGAAAGAATAGGGTAAATACGAAAGGTGAAGGAGAAAGGGCAGATTTTGATTTTTTAGATGATTTTTTTGGCAGTTTGCAATAAAAATAGTACCTTTGCAATTTCAAAATTAAATTATTTACAAATGAAAAGAATATTATATTTAGTGTCTATGGCAATCATTTTTATAGCTTGCCATAAAAACAATGACGAAGTTCCCCAACCAGACCCTAATAAACCTACCCCTGATAAGCCAATTCCAGACAAACCCAAGCCTGATAACCCCAAACCTAATACCCCTACGAATGCCTATTTGTATGGCATTACTATAGACGACAGTTGGGAGGAAACTGGGGTTACTGTTCAGCAGATTGTAAGTGCTATCAAGGCGATGCCTGTAAAGCCTACGGTGCGCATTGTGATGTCTAAGAAAACAGCGATAGCTAATTACAAACCGCTTTTTTCGGCTGTTCATCAAGTAGCTTATGTGATGGCAACACCTGCCGATTCCGAAGATATGAAAAAATACACTAACGTAGATAGTTATGTAAAGAGATTTCAAGATTCGTATAAAGAACTCTCGGCATATACGGATTTTTGGGAAGTAGGCAATGAAATTAACGGAGAAGGTTGGATGGGTGACAACCCTCAATTTATTGCCGATAAAGCCTATGGTGCTTATAAGTTTATCCGCAGTAAAAATGCGAAAACAGTGCTTGTGAGCTACTATTTTAAACCAGGTGACCAAAAGGTGACGATGGAGGATTGGCTAAAAAGATATATCCCCGAAGATATGAAAAAGCAGTTGGATTACGTGTTAGTAAGCTATTACGAAGATGATAACGACAATTACCAGCCTAATTGGCAAGAGGTATTTAACAATTTAGAGTCTATTTTTCCGAGTGTTAAATTGGGCATAGGGGAGTGTGGTAATAAGGATTATAAAGAGCCCCCTGTACAGAGTAAAGTGGAAAGGGCTAAGCACTATTATTCGATGCCTAAATATGTAAAGAACTACGTGGGCGGTTATTTTTGGTGGTATTGGGTGCAGGACTGTGTGCCTCATCAAAACAGTGAAGTTTTTAAGGCTATCAACAGCAGTATTAAGCAAACGCTTAAATAATATTGCTTTTTGTGAAGATTTGCGTACCTTTGCACCAAATTAGAACGAGAAATGAAAAAGTTTATCATATCAGGAGGAGGCACAGGCGGGCATATTTTTCCTGCTATCGCTATTGCCGATGAATTGAAAAGACGTATTCCAGATGCCGACATTCTGTTTGTGGGCGCCAAAGACCGTATGGAGATGCAAAAAGTACCACAGGCGGGTTATCCTATTGAAGGGCTTTGGATTTCGGGCATTCAGCGTAAAATTACCTTGCAGAACCTGCTATTTCCCCTAAAATTCATCAGTAGCTTGCTGAAATCTCGGAGAATTATCAAGCGTTTTAAACCCGATGCCGTGATAGGTACCGGAGGTTTTGCCAGCGGTGCTGTGGTGAAGGTAGCAGGCGGAATGGGTATTCCTACTTTCATTCAAGAACAGAATTCGTATGCGGGTATTACCAACAAAATGCTTTCTAAAAAGGCAAAAAAAATATGTGTGGCTTACGATGCAATGGAACAGTTCTTCCCCAAAGAGAAAATCGTAAAAACAGGTAATCCTATTCGCGGTGGGCTCTTGGATATAGCAAAGCACCGCACAGAAGGACTGACATATTTTCAGCTGAACCCTGAGCAAAAAACGTTGTTGGTATTAGGGGGTAGTTTGGGTGCCAGACGCATCAATCAGCTGGTAGAAGAGCAGTTGCCTTTATTTGAAAAACTTGGGGTACAAGTGTTATGGCAGTGTGGCAAACTGTATTATGAAGAGTACAAGAAATATGAAAGCGAACGAGTGAAAGTTTTAGCTTTTATTGACAAAATGGAGTTGGCTTATGCTGTTGCCGATGTAATTATCTCTCGCGCAGGAGCCAGCTCGGTGAGCGAATTGTGTGTAGTGGGAAAACCTGTGATATTTATTCCTTCGCCCAATGTGGCAGAAGACCACCAGACCAAAAATGCACGAGCTATTGAGCAAAAACAGGCTGCTATTTTGATACGCGAAACTGATTTAGGCACTACTTTTGCTACTACTTTTACCGAACTCATAAACGACGAGGCAAAACAGCAGAGCCTGTCGCAACACATTAAGACGCTGGCTTTGCCTAATGCTACTGAAGAAATAGTAAATATTATCTTAGAAAATAAGAATTAAAACAGATGAAGAGACTTTTTACATTTATAGCACTGGGGTGTGCCGCATTTACTTTTGCGCAAAACCAATTGGGAAAGCAGTTTTTTATAGATACTAAAAGCGATGAATTTAAAAGAGGCATCGTGGAAGTGAAGGAATACGTAAATTACGACGCATATTTGCAGTTACAAAGAAACCTTAAATCGGGCAATTCGGCAGGTATTAATAGCGATATGATTCGGCAAGCGTATATGACGCGAAAGGTAGCTCTGCCGAAAGGGAATTACGTTATTGACAACGATGAACAGCGCTTTGAATTCGAGATAGGCAACAACGGGCAGTTTGTAGGTGAAGGGCAGTTTGAAAACAAGGAAAAAAACTTAAAATCTACCTATATCTTCGCCAATGGGAGACTCTCGGAAATACACATATTCAATACCGAAGGTAGATTGCGCAAGAAAAACATCTTCAAAGGGAACATTATTGAAGGACACGTGTTTGACCACGCTGGTAAGCTTGCCCAAAAGATAGAAATACACACCAACTTGAAGGAAGGAGCTGACCAGGTAGTTACTACTTACCACAAGAATGGCAACCCCAGCAAAGAAGTGAATACTATTAAGAGTACTACAAAGGAATTTTACCAAAACGGGAAGCTGAAATTAGACCAAGTGGATAGCAAAATCACTACTAAATATGACCCAACTGGGAAAATTACAGAAAAATGGTATGTTACTGAAAACGGCAATTGTCGTGAAACTTATGACAAAGGAGTAATTAGCCAAAAAACTTGTGAAGACCGCAGTACAAAAGAGACTACTGTTTCCATCTACAAGAATGGAAAATTAGACAATTATACTGTAACTGATACTAAGAAAAAGGAAGTTCGCAAATACGATGCTTCAAAAAAGCTAATAGAAACTAAAAAATTATGAGGTAATTGAGTGAAGAATTAAAAACTCTTACCTCTTACTTCGCATTTTATACAAATGGATTTACAACCTATACAGAACGTTTATTTTATAGGCATAGGGGGCATAGGGATGTCTGCCCTTGCTCGTTATTTTAATGCCAATGGCAAAAAGGTATGTGGTTATGACCGTACCCCCACTGAAATTACTGAAATGCTCGAAAAAGAAGGTATAAAAGTACATTTTACCGATGATGTAAATGCTATTCCCGCCTCTTTTAAAGACAAGCGCACTACACTGGTAGTGTATACACCTGCCGTACCCAAAGACCATAAGGAATTAAACTATTTTCAGCAAAATGGCTACGAAGTAGTAAAACGCTCGGAAGTATTAGGGTTTATCACCAAAAATACTTTCTGCCTTGCAGTGGCAGGTACGCACGGTAAGACCACTACTTCAAGTATTCTCGCCCATCTATTGGTAGAAGCAGGAGCCTCAGTAAGTGCGTTTTTAGGAGGGATTGCTGAAAACTTCAACAGCAACTTAGTACTGAAAGGCAGTGAGTACACTGTGGCAGAAGCCGATGAGTTCGACCGTTCCTTCTTGCGACTCTCGCCCAATATAGCTTGTATCACCTCTATGGATGCCGACCATCTCGACATTTATGGCGATAAACAACACTTGATAGAAGGTTTTAGAGAGTTTGCAGGTAAGATAAAACCAGGGGGAAGTCTTATAGTACGCAATGGTTTAGATATAGAAGGTGAGACCTACGGATTAGAAGATAATGCCGATTATACTTTCCAAAATATAACCGTAAAGAACGGTATTTACCATTTTGATTTTCATTATAAAGGAGGCGTCTATAAAGACTATACTTTATTGAAGCCAGGAAGACATAATCTACTCAATGCCTTAGCAGCCGTATCGATGGCGGTAAAAGCAGGATTTGCCCCTGAAAAGTTGCTTCCTCATTTGGCTACATTCAAAGGTGTGAAAAGGCGTTTCTCATATATTATCAAGGAAGACAACTTTGCTTTTATAGACGATTATGCACATCATCCTTCGGAAATCAATGCGTTGTTCCAAGCAGTAGAGGAGATGTACCCCCACACTCCTAAAACTATTGTCTTTCAACCCCATTTGTTCACCCGTACACGTGACTTTTTAGACGATTTTGCAAAAAGCCTATCACAGTTTGACGATGTAGTTCTATTGGATATTTACCCAGCTAGAGAGCTGCCTATTGAAGGTATTACTTCACAAGTATTGTTAGACAAAGTGACGGCTAAACAGAAAATATTGGTAAGCAAAGCAGAATTGATACCTTTATTGCTTAAAAAACAACCAAAATTATTACTTGCTGTAGGAGCAGGCGATATAGGAGCTGAAGTAGAGAAAATTAAAGAAGCTTTTACCGTCGGTCATTAAAATGGCACAATTGTTGCCTAATCGTTTTACGATATAAAACAAATTAGTAAAACAAAGAATATGATGAAAAATTATGCAACAATGATAGCTGCTGCCTTTCTCGGCGGGGTTATGACCTTAGGAGGGTATAAACTCTTTATAGATAAACACGATGCCAAACAAGAAGCGCTTGATTTGCTCTCACGTCCTGCTTTGGTACAAACTAATCACACTACCCCTGAAAGAACAGTAGCAGGTGAAACCAACTTTGTGGAAGCGGCTAACAAAACGGTGAATAGCGTAGTGCACGTGAAGAACACTGTAAAATCGCAAGGAGGCGTTACCTCTATCTTCGACCTTTTTTACGGTAATGGGGGAGGCGAACAGACCCAAGTAGGTACAGGCTCTGGCGTTATCATTACTCCCGATGGCTATATAGTAACCAATAATCACGTGATTGCCAATGCAACTACTTTGGAGGTTACCCTTAACAACAATAAAACTTATACAGCTAAACTCATAGGTACAGACGCCGCTTCCGATATTGCCTTACTAAAAATAGAAGCTGATGAAAAATTGCCTTTCCTCACCTTTGCCGACTCCGATAACACGCAAGTAGGCGAATGGGTACTCGCAGTAGGGAATCCTTTCAACTTAAATTCTACCGTAACTGCGGGAATCATCAGTGCAAAAGCGCGTAACATCAGCGAGCGCGGTAGCGATAAAATAGAATCATTCATACAAACCGATGCCGTGGTGAATATGGGAAACAGTGGCGGTGCTTTGGTAAACCTCAACGGTGACCTCATTGGTATCAATACAGCTATCTCATCTACTACGGGTGTATATATGGGCTACTCGTTTGCTGTGCCTAGCAATATCGCTAAGAAAGTGGTAGAGGATTTGATAGAATACGGGAATGTACAACGCGGGGTGATGGGCGTACGCGGACAAGGGTTAGACTCTGAAGTAGCCAAAAAACTCAATGTCAAAGAAACTGAAGGATTCTATGTAGATTCTGTAGATGATGAGTCAGGCGCTGGTAGTGCTGGACTTAAAAAAGGAGACATCATCAAACAAATTGACAATGTGAAGATACATAAATACTCTGACCTTAGCGGTCACATCGCTTCTAAACGTCCTGGTGATATGCTAAAAGTAACTTATGTACGCGAAGGTAAAGAACGCACTGCCAATATTACCCTTAAGAAAAACACTACTTATGTAATACAATCCTTAGGTTTGGAAGTGAAAAACCTTTCAGATGCTGACCACAAACGATTTAAAACTAAAAACGGAGTGAAGGTTACCGCTGCAGGTCAGTTTTATGAGTACAACAATATCAATATAGTGGGAAAAGTGTTGCTTTCAGTGAATGGAAAGACCATTAAAGATGTAGATGAATTGAAAAATATAATGTCTACCCTTTCTTCACGTAATCGCAACTCGTTAGAAATCTTGAACGAAAAAGGAGAAAAAGAAAGGTTCTTTTTCTAATGATAAAACAATAATGATAATCACTCTTGCATTATAAAAAAGAGATGAGAAAAGTCTCCAATCTCCTTTACATCACAAACTTTGTCAAAGTACTTAAACTTTGACAAAGTTTTTTTATGAATCTAAATAGTGTACTTGTATAATTTATTATAAGTATTCTGTTCCCTTATAAAAGTTTTTAATATAGAATTTGCCTTAAATAGTAAAAAAAGAGTTGTTTATTGTGATGAAAGTAATAAAAAATTGTTTTTGTAGTGTTAATAAAAATTAGTTATCTTTGCCAAAATAATAAAAGATTTAAGCGATGATACATTATTTAAAAGCAGATGCTACGGTGCCACAAGCCGAAGGAAACATTGTTATCGCCCATATTTGTAATGATATAGGCGCTTGGGGGAAGGGATTTGTGTTAGCACTTTCCAAACGCTGGAAATACCCCGAAAAACAATACAAACAATGGTATAAAGAAGGTGAAGATTTTGCCTTGGGAGAGGTACAATTTGTGTCGGTAGAAGAGAAGATATGGGTTGCCAATCTCATTGGGCAACACAACATATATAAAGATGAAAACGGTGACCCGCCTATTCGTTATGAGGCAGTGAAAAAAGGTTTGCAACAAATAGCCGATTTTGCTTATGAAATAAATGCCAAAGTACAAATGCCTCGCATAGGTTGCGGATTGGCAGGAGGCTCTTGGGACAGAATTGAGAAACTTATAAGGCAAACACTTTTAAGGAAAAACATCGAAGTATTTGTTTGTGATTTATAACCTTATTTTTATTTTTTACCTTTTAGCTTTTATTCTGAAAAATAATGAACATCAAACTTCTCGCGGTGGGCAAGACCGATAATCCTGCTTTGCAACAGCTCATTGATATGTATGAAAAACGACTTTCGTATTACATCAATTTTGAATTGCAACTCTTGCCCGATATTAAGAATAGCAAATCACTATCGGAAGAGCAACAAAAAGCAAAAGAAGGGGAGCTTATCCTCGGCAATGTAGCCTCGTCTCATCACCTGATACTCTTAGACGAACGTGGCAAAGAGTTTACCTCAGTAGCTTTCGCCGATGAATTGCAAAAGAAAATGAATGCCGGCATCAAGCAGCTCACCTTTGTGATTGGGGGACCTTATGGTTTTTCAAAAGAAGTATACGACCGTGCTAATGGCAAGTTCTCACTTTCCAAACTCACCTTTTCACACCAAATGATACGCGTTTTTTTTGTAGAACAACTCTACCGTGCTTTTACGATTCTCCGTAATGAGCCCTATCATCATCAGTAATTAGGGTTGTGGTGTTGTTACTGTTTTAGGAGCTTCTTCACCGTCTAATTTCTTAACTTTAAGGAATGATTCGTGTTGTTCGATAGCCATTTCTATTTTAGCTACAATTTCTTCAACCGTATCATTTTCGTAATCTATTTGCAAAGGCGATTTGATAATCATCGATTGTTGCACTCCTTTCTTTTTGATGTTTATTCCCTTTTTATCAAACGAGCGACGGAATCCATCGATTACGATGGGCACCACCACAGGTTTGTATTGCTTGATGAGGTGTGCAGTACCCTTGCGGATAGGTTTCCACGGCGAGGTAGTGCCCTGCGGGAAAGTAATCACCCAACCATCGGCAAGGGCGATACCTATGTTTTCCACGTCGGCTTGGCGGACTTCGCGATGTATTTCTTTCCCTTTTTCGCGCCAGGTTCTGTTCACCGGTATAGCTCCTGCGTAACCTAATATTTTGGGCAGAATCCCTGATTTCATAGTCTCGGAAGCCGCCACGTAATAAATGTTGAGTTTTGGGTTCCACAGATAACTAATATTATCTAAGGTATCTTTACGACCTTTAAGACTTGCGTTGAACACGTGAAACATAGCCGTTACGTCGGCGAAATAAGTCTGGTGATTTGAAATGAACAGTACATTCTGTGGTGGCAATTCGCGAATAACGTCCGAACCCTCAATCTTCAGTTGGTTAAAACCATCATATCTGCTGTGAGTAAGGATACCAAAAACGCGGATGAGCCATCGTTTTACGAAAAGTGTATGTCCGAAAGGGTCTTTTTTAAATAAAGGCATTGTTCAATTTTTTGATTAGGTGATGAGCTAAAAAGTCAATTAGTATAGTAACAAATTAACCCATTAACTCATCAGTTTAGTTTATTGAAAAGTCTCTCTTGCTATCTGCATAGTATTCTTTGTATTTGTTGTAAATCTTCACAGTTTCTTGGGCATTTCCCAGCCGTGAAAAGTTATTACAAATATTAAAGTTTAGCTTTTAGTTTTTCTATAAGCTTGGGAACAACTTCAAAAGCATCGCCTACCACACCGTAATCGGCAGCTTTAAAGAAAGGAGCCTCGGCATCGGTGTTGATAACCAGCTTTACTTTTGAGGCATTAACCCCCGCCAAGTGTTGTATAGCCCCTGAAATGCCAATGGCAATATACAAGTTAGGCGCAACGGGTTTTCCTGTTTGTCCTACGTGTTCAGCGTGTGGACGCCAACCCATATCGGCCACAGGCTTAGAACAAGCGGTGGCAGCGCCGAGTACTTCGGCAAGTTCTTCGATTATGTGCCAATTCTCGGCGGCTCTTAGTCCGCGTCCTCCTGATACTACAATAGAGGCATCGTCTAACGGTACTTTGCCTGTAGCCTTCTCGGTAGCGATTATCTTTATATCGAAATCACTATCTGAAAGGGTAGGGGAGAAGGGTTCTACAATTGCGGGAGTAGGATTTTCTTTTACTCCGAAGGCATTAGGAGCTAATCCTACTATTTTTATAGGTGTTGTGATTTTGTTTAAACTTACGGCTTTATTAGAAAAGACATTACTCTTAATAGTAAAATCGTTTTCAGGGAGTGAAATGGCGTTAGGTACATAACCTGCTTGTAGAGAAATGGCTAATAAAGGGGCAATATTCTTGGCTTGCGACGAGGCGCTGAAAAGCACCGTTGTACTCCCTTCTTTCTTCACTGCCTGTTGTAATATTTGTGCTACAGCCTTCGCCAAAAAGTGTTGTAGCTTTTCATCGGCTACGTTCAATACTTTATCAATACCATAAGTGCCTAACATTTCAGGATTATCAATGTTGATAGCTACTGCTACTATTTTGGTATTTTGTTTCTGAGCAAGAGTTTTGGCATAAGTAGCCACTTCAAAACTACTTTTCTTTACTTTTCCGTTTTCGGAATCTATATATATGAGTATGGACATTTTTTATTAAATTACTTTAGCTTCGTTGTGTAATAAATCGATAAGAGTATCTAAATCATCAGCCGATACCATTTTTACAGGTTTTTTGGCAGGAAGTTTCTCAAAACCTATGGTTGTTACTCTCGTATCTGTATTTTCAGCAGGCAACACGGTAATTACTTTAGTGCGAGCTGCCATTAGGTTGCGCATATTTGGTATACGAAGGTCTTTCTCTTGTGTAAGTCCTTTTTGTCCGGCAATTACTAACGGAAGAGTTGCGGAGAGTTTTTCCTTACCGCCATCTATTTCTCGTTCGGCTGTTACCTCTGTCCCATTGATATCTAAACCTATGCATTTGTTGATAAAAGGTAGATTTAGTAATCCTGCCAAAAATCCTCCCACCATTCCGCCGTTATAATCAATAGATTCCTTTCCTGTAATGATAAGGTCGTAATTTCCCTCTTTAGCTACCTTAGCCAACTGAGTAGCTACAAAAAAAGCATCAGTAGGAGTGGCATCAATACGGATAATATCGTCAGCACCAATGGCGGAAGCCTTGCGCAATACGGGTTCTGTTTCTTGGGTGCCTACATTCACAAGGGTAATAGTAGCGCCTAACTTTTCTTTAAGTAAGATTGCCTTAGTGAGGCAGAATTCATCGTTAGGATTGATGATAAACTGCACTCCTGTAGGGTCGAACTTCTTATTTTCATCAGTAAAATTTATTTTCGAAGTAGTGTCGGGGACGCTACTGATACATACTAATATCTTCATAATCTTATAGATAATATAATTAAAATGATATATTAATAACCAAAAGGTGGTTATTTTTGAAGCGGTAAAAGTACTTCCTTTTGTATAACTGTGCAAACTATTATGCGAAAAAAATGTATCTTTGCCGTCTAACTATTTGAAATACTAAATAGAAATAATGAATCCTCCAGTAACCGATATGCAACTTTTAGGACAGTTATTGCGTTGCCCCAGCGGAATATATGCAAAAGAAGTAGGTGAATATACTTTCTTTTCCAATCGCACTATGATTTTCAATACTATTGATTATTTATCACTTTTGCCCAATAGCAATGTTTTAGAAATTGGCTTTGGCAATGCCAGCCATTTACCTTATTTATTTGAAAAAGAGCCAACCATTCACTATACAGGAGTAGAAACTTCTGTGGAAATGATAACTGAGGCTACTGTAAGCAATCCCGAATTGGTAGCGCAACAATCTGTTTCTTTTCTGCAAGTACAACCCGATGAGAGACTTGAGTTTAATATACTTTTTGATGTTTGCTTTTCAGTCAATACACTTTACTTTCTCAAAAGCCCTACTCGCTATTATCGCAATATTTATCAGTTGCTCAAGCCTATGGGAAAGGTAGTGATTACTTTTATTGATAAGTCAGTAGGTGAGAAAGCTCCTTTTGCACAAGTAGGATTTAAGTTTTATACTGTTCCCGAAGTGCAAAAAATACTCTCACGCATAGGGTTTAAGAATATCAAAGAGTATACTTTTGAAGAAACACTTGTTTCTAAGAGTGGCAAGAAAATACGTCGTCCTTATTGCATAATGATGGGAGAAAAATAAAAACCTCTCTGCTTTTTATTCTTTATTCCATATTTCCCACGCTTTTTCAGCTTGAAGTTCTAACATTAGTTGCCCATTACAAGTAGTAGCTCCCTGCTTTTCCCCTCTGTGTAGAAATGTAGTTTGTGAAGGATTATAAATAAGGTCATAAAGCAAGTGCTCAGGAGTGAGATACTGATAAGGAATAGGAGGACAGTCATTAATATTAGGAAATGTACCTAAGGGAGTACAGTTAATAATAAGATGATAATTTTCTATAATCTCTTTGGTAAGCTCTGTATAACCAAACTGATTTATCTGTGGTGTGCGGGATACAAAACGATAATCAATATTTAGTTGCTTGAGGGCATAGGCAACAGCACTCGATGCACCTCCCGTGCCTAAGATAAGAGCGTGAGTATGCTGTGGTTGCAATAAGGGAGATAATGATTTACTAAAGCCATAGTAGTCGGTATTATAACCGACAAGTCCATCAGGGGTAACTTTTATAGTATTTACAGCTCCAATGGCTTGTGCAGTAGCATCAACGGCAGTAAGTAGCTTCATTATTTCTCGCTTATACGGAATGGTAACATTCATTCCTCGCAAATTGGGAGTGCTTTTTAAGAGAGCGGGTAATTCATTGAGATTTTGTATATCAAAATTGATATATTCACAATCATTAATACCTTCTCGTTTAAATTTCTCAGTGAAATATTTTTGAGAAAAAGAATAGTCAATGTTGCACCCCACAAGAGCAAAAGTTGTCATAAGAAAACGCTTTTTTAATAGATAAACTATATATTATCTATACTGAATGTTACCTCTTACCTAACTTAAATTTTCCTATCAATCACGTAATTTACCATTAGGGTTAAAGCTTCTTTATAAGGTGAGGTTGGGAATTCATCCAATATATTTAGGGCTTTTTGTTGGAACTCTTTCATTTTAGTCGTAGCATATTCCAGCCCTTTATGATTCTTTACAAATTCAATTACTTCCTTTACGCGTTTTTTGTCTTTGTTGTATTTTTTTACCGAATTAATAAGCCATTGTTTTTCTTCTTCGGAACAAATATTAAGTACATAAATAAGTGGTAGGGTCATTTTTTGTTCTTTAATATCTATACCCGTAGGTTTGCCAATTGCGTCTTCGGTATAATCAAAAAGGTCGTCTTTTATTTGGAAAGCCATTCCTATGTATTCACCAAAAAGTCGCATTTTCTCTATCAGTTCGGTTTGTTCTGGCTGTACCGAACAAGCTCCCATCGCACAACAAGCGGCTATAAGTGTCGCGGTTTTCTGACGGATAATCTCGTAGTACACCTCTTCTACAATATCTAACCGACGAGCTTTTTCTATCTGCAAGAGTTCGCCTTCACTCATTTCACGTACGGCTACCGAGATAATGCGCAATAAGTCGAAATCACCATTGTCTATAGAGAGTAGTAAGCCTTTAGAAAGTAGGTAATCACCCACCAATACAGCTATCTTGTTTTTCCATAAGGCATTGATTGAGAAGAACCCTCGGCGCTTGTTGCTGTCGTCCACTACATCATCGTGTACAAGGGTAGCAGTGTGTATGAGCTCTATTACCGATGCTCCCCGATAGGTGCGTTCGCTCACCTTACCTCCCGATACCATCTTGGCTACCAAGAACACAAACATTGGTCGCATTTGCTTGCCTTTGCGGTTTACAATATAGTAGGTAATACGATTCAGTAAGGCAACCTTAGACGACATCGAGCTACGGAACTTCTGTTCAAAAAGTTCCATTTCTTCACGGATAGGTTCTTTTATTTGAGCTGTTATCTTCATTGCTCGAAGTTATCAATTTCTACTTTTAGATTATTGATGATAAACTCTTGACGATCAGGAGTGTTTTTGCCCATATAGAACTCCAAGAGCTGTTCGGTATGGATAGTTTTGTCCATCATTACAGGGTCTAAGCGTATATCTTCCCCTATAAAATCTTTAAACTCATCGGGGGAAATTTCTCCCAATCCTTTAAAACGAGTAATTTCAGGTTTGCTCTTTAACTTGTCTATGGCTGCTTCCTTTTCTTCTTCGCTGTAACAATATATTTTTTGCGTTTTGTTGCGCACACGGAACAGAGGTGTTTGCAGTATATATAAATGCCCTTCTTTAATGATTTCGGGGAAGAACTGCAAAAAGAAAGTGATAAGCAAAAGACGAATGTGCATACCGTCTACATCGGCATCAGTGGCTACCACGATGTTATTGTAGCGAAGGTCGTCCATAGAGTCTTCAATATTTAGGGCGGCTTGTAATAGGTTGAACTCTTCATTTTCATACACTATTTTCTTACTCATTCCGTAGGTATTCAAAGGTTTACCACGTAGTGAGAAAACGGCTTGTGTGGTTACATCACGTGATTTGGTAATAGAGCCCGAAGCTGAATCTCCCTCAGTAATGAACAAGGTGCTTTGTAGGGCACGCTCGTCTTTGGTATCGGTAAGATGCACGCGACAGTCGCGTAGTTTACGGTTGTGTAAGCTTGCTTTTTTAGCTCTTTCTTTTGCCAATTTGCGAATACCTGCCAAGTCTTCACGTTCGCGTTGTGCCTGCATAATCTTCCGTTGTAGCGCATCGGATATCTCAGGGTTTTTATGTAGGAAATCATCTAAGTGGCGACTGATGAAATCATTGATATAGGTGCGTACAGAAGGCATTCCTTCTCCCATTTCGGTAGAACCGAGCTTAGTTTTAGTCTGGCTCTCAAACACAGGTTCCATCACTTTGATTGATAGACCCGCGATGATAGACTTACGCACATCGGAGGCATCATAGTTTTTTTTATAAAAGTCGCGAATGGTCTTTACATAAGCCTCTTTGAAAGCATTGAGGTGCGTACCCCCTTGTGTAGTGTTCTGACCGTTTACAAAAGAGTAATACTCTTCGCTGTACTGAGTTTTGCTGTGAGATATGGCAATCTCAATATCTTCACCTCTAAGGTGAATGATAGGGTAAAGAAAATCCTCTTCATTGTTGTTTTCGGTGAGGAGGTCTTTGAGTCCGTTTTCAGAATAGTACTTTTCACCATTGTAGTTGATAGTAAGACCTGGGTTGAGGTATACGTAGTTTTTGAGCATACGCACCACATACTCATTACGGAACTTGAAGTTCTTAAAGATAGTGTCGTCTGGAATAAAAGCTACACTGGTACCGCGCCTTTTCTGGCTTTCTTCAATGGCACTTTCTTCTTTTAGCAGACCTCTCTCAAAAATAGCCGATTTGCATTGACCATCGCGCACCGATTCCACTTTGAAGTAGGTAGAAAGGGCATTCACAGCTTTTGTACCCACCCCATTGAGTCCGATAGATTTCTTAAAAGCTCGGGAGTCGTACTTACCCCCCGTATTCATTTTCGATACTACATCTACTACCTTTCCTAAGGGGATACCGCGCCCATAGTCGCGTACTTCTACTTGGTTATCGGTGATTTTTACGTCGATGGTCTTACCAGCTCCCATCACGAACTCGTCTATACAGTTATCGATGACCTCTTTGAGAAGGATGTAAATACCGTCGTCGGCTGAAGAGCCATCGCCCAGCTTCCCGATATACATACCAGGGCGTGTGCGAATGTGTTCTTGCCAGTCCAAAGAGCGGATACTATCCTCGTCATATCTAATTTCTTCCATAAAGTTTACTTTCGTTTTTAGATGTGCAAAAGTATTAAAAATTATTCATATTCAAAAAATAAAAATCTGTCTCCTTTGCTTACAATTGTTTTGAAAAACAATTATAACATAAAGGTGTCGCTACCGTTACTTTCTTCTCCTCACCACAGCAATGGCAGTACTTCTCTTCATAGAAACGGTTGCCGAACTTCACCCACGCTTCATAACAGCTGTCGCACAAAGGCTTCGAAGGGTCAAAAGGAATAGCGGTATTACAACGGATACAGTGCCCTTTTTTCTCTTCTTGTACGGCATTTTCCTGAGGTGTTTCGGTTTCTATAGCTCTTTCAGGGGGAGGCTCGCGTTCTGCGAGTGGTCTGTTCTCAGCATTTACGTAGTTTTCGGGTACAAAAGAGGAGTAGCGGATAGGCTTCACCTCCTTGTTAGACAATACATCGTCTACCAAATCCAAATGCACGGTAGAGCCCACATAGTCTTTCGCCAGACCTAAAAACTTCTTGTTGTAGTTAGGGCGTTTAGCAAAGATAGTGTAACCGCTGTCGAGTACACTCATAATGGTGTTTTTGGAAGTTTCGAAGAAATTGTTTTTGTTTACAAGGTCGGTGAGGGCTTTTTCGGCGAGTACGCCAAACTCTACCTTGTTTTCCAGCGAGTAATCCAAAAGGTTCATAGAGGTAATCACCGATTGCTTTTCGTTGGCATAATATTGTCCGTGTAACTGTGGAATATACACCATTGTGATATTCGGGAAGCCCAAGAAGTACTCAATATCTTCACGCTTACAATTTTCTTCTCCATTAGAGGTGCTTTTGCCAAACCCAATGAGTATATGCAGTTTGGTGTTGTTTAAAAGCTGTTTAAAAACATTGTCTTTGAGGTAATCTCCCAGCTGAATATAAGGCGAAATGATAATAAGCTCCTTTTCCGCCTTAAAAAGGGTATCGTAAATAGTGTCGGATAATGTTTTTCCTGTTAAAAAGTCCATAGTATGTTTTTGTTAAGAGTGGTTTTTTTAGTATTATTTGTCATATAAGGTTATTTACTAGTTTCTATAAGTAATATCATAACCCAATAATTGTAAGAAAAGTAACCCATTCAAAGGAGCTATTTTATTACTTCCTATCCAGTTTTGTGCCTTACCCCAGCCAATAAGTTTCGGGATATACTTATATGCAAACATCTTTTTCTTAAAATTGTTTTCTTTGTTATTTTAAGTCTAATCTATATTCCAATACAAATCAGGATCACCATCAAAGACTTCATTAATAAATTGGTCACTTAAATTTTCTATATCTTGAGCATAACTACCATTATATTCATTATAGGTTTCCCTTTCATGATAAAAATTTTTATGAGTACTATTTACTTTTAAATCATCAAATATAACTCCTTGCTCTCTTAATTTCTTTTTTAAATGTTTAGAATACCATTTTATACCTTTCCTATTTATGTTAATCTTATTATTTCCTTCAATTGCGTTTAAAATGCTGTTAAAATCTCCTACGGGAAAATATGAGAGATTGTATAATATAAAAGTTGCATAGTTTATTCCTCTTAATGCATATAAAAATAATTCTTTTTTATCTTCTTCGTTCCAATTAGATAAATCTACCATGACACAATAATCAGATTTAGAGTTATCAGAATTATCAATATCGCTTAATTCTTTATGATTTATTTTTAATTTTTCAATTTCTTTTCTGAACATATCTATTGATTCATCTAAAGTAGCATTTTGTATTTTCCTTTTTAAATCCTCTATTGTCATTATGTTTATTTTTAGTATTTTCTATTATTTATAGATATATACCCATCACTTCACGGGTATATACCCGTCGTGTTACCAGTATATACCCGTGAGCCCATAGGTATATACCCGTAGGCTCACGCATATATATCGGTGTGATACGGGGTGCTACTTCTTGTATTTTTCGTACTTAACGGTTTTGAGCATCTCGCGGAGGTCGGCACCTGGGCGGAACTGAATTTTGTTGCCCTTGATGAGCGAAGCGGTGAACTTCTCGGCGGTGGGAGCGCCCTCGCTGGTAAGGGTAATTTGGAAGTTACCAAAGTCGCCCAACTTCACGATTTTGCCTTCCGATAGGTGCCTAATGAGTACTTTGGTAAGGTCGTTAAGCACAGCCAACACATCGGTATCCGATACGGTGGTGCTACCCTGTGCAATTTCTTTGGCAAGTGCCTTCAAAGAGACTTCGCCATCGGCTTTGGCACTGGCATAAAACTTGGGAGCCGCTGTTTTATCTAACAGATTCTTACGCTCTACTACATTGTATTTTACAGGCATAAAATATAAGTTTAAATGGTTAGTTTATTTTAATAATATTTTCAGATTTTCAATGGAGGTTTTTATCCATTTATCATTCATTAAGTTCATATACTTACCATTAAATTGATTTGTTATATAATCAATTACCTCATTTACTGGAGGAGATGTTATACTTGGTTTTACTATTTCTATAAGTTCTTTGTATTTTTTTTCACATAAATCAAATTGTAATCTACTACTAATTTTTGAATCTGTAAATGATAAAACAGCTATATTTCCTTGATGTGAATTAAGGTTTGTTAATATTTTCTTATAAATATCATTTGCATTAATAGCAGTACCATTTCCATTTGTTAAAAATGCTTCTACTATTGCAATAATGAATTTTTTTTCTAAAGATTTTGGTATTTTCAAATCATCACCTACAAGTCTAAGAAGTTGTCTAGCAAGGGCTGGTTCGGTATAAAAATTATTAAAACTTCTATGAGCAGAAAGAAAATCATTTATAGCATTATCTATTTCTATACTTCTTAAGTCATCAGGAATATAATTTTCAGCATTAACTATTTGTAAAAATTGTCTTGATAATTTTTTTTCTTCCTGAGTGTTATTTGCTGTAAAATGAGCATATTTTAATCCAAAATTATTTTTAATTTCTTCATCAACTCTTCCCCATATATCAGGTAAAAGTTTATTAATATTTTGCCGGGTTTGACTATCTGTTTCAATTTTTACATATATACCAAAAAAGCCAGATGCAAGATTATTTATTTGATCTTGTGTTAATTTTGTTGTAAATAAAGTAATTTCTTCCGCTTCTTTATCAGTTATAGCTGTATTTTTAATACTTCGTAGTAGCCTTTTTATATGAACTGTTACATTTGAAATAGGTAATGTAATAACCTCTTTTACGCAAGTTTCTAGCCATTCAATTAATTGTAGTCCTCTAATCTGACTATTATTTGGATGCGCTGCACTAGCCCAATTTCTCATATATTTAATATATTCAAGATGCCTAAAACCTAAATCAGATATTAATCCTATTTCTTTAGCTCCTCTTATAAGAGATGTATCATCTATTTTATCTAAATCCTTTTCATCTTTCAGTTTTTTCCTATCATCACCCAAAACAGCATTATCATAAAAAAAGTCAATATCATATTGAGATACTCTTTTTCTTATTTGCAATATAGTTTCGTCCCAAAGATAATTTAAAGCTGCATCAAAAAGTCCTGAAGCTGCACTAGCTATAAATTTTGAAAGATATAACGATTGTTGTCTGACTTCTAAAGGAATTTGATTTAATACATCGTTCAAATTCTTAAAAGTCTTTACCCTTTCTTGAGTATCTGCAAAGATATTATCTATAGGTAAAGAATAAGAATCTAGTGCACTTTTCAAACCTGTTTCAAAACTAGTTAGTAAAGCTAAACTTTGATTGGTATTTTGTATTTCCTGTGGTAAGTTACTCATATTTTCCATAGCATTTTTATATAAATTTAAAAAATTAGTCATTCAGTTTCAGCACCGCCATAAACGCACTCTGTGGTATCTCCACATTCCCCACTTGGCGCATACGTTTCTTACCGGCTTTCTGTTTCTCCAATAGCTTACGCTTACGCGAGATGTCCCCTCCGTAACATTTGGCAGTAACGTCCTTACGGAGGGCTTTAATAGTCTCACGAGAGATAATTTTAGCCCCAATAGCCGCCTGTATCGGAATGTCAAACTGCTGGCGCGGGATCAGCTCGCGGAGCTTCTCGCACATCTTCTTGCCTATATTATAAGCATTATCGGCGTGAATAAGAGCCGAAAGCGCATCTACCGATTGCGAGTTGATGAGGATATCCACTTTCACAAGGTTAGAAGCACGCATCCCAATAGGCGAATAGTCAAACGAGGCATAGCCCTTGCTCACTGTTTTGAGGCGGTCGTAGAAGTCGAATACGATTTCGGCAAGTGGCATATCAAAGTTCAGCTCTACACGCTCAGGGGTGAGGTAGTGCTGGTTAGTTATCTGTCCGCGTTTCTCAATACAGAGCGACATCACCTGGCCTATAAAATCCGATTTGGTGATGATGCTCGCCTTGATATACGGCTCTTCCACACGGTCTAATTTCGACGGGTCGGGTAGGTCAGAAGGGTTATTTACGATAATCTCTTTTTCAGGTTCTTTTTTGGTAAAGGCGTGGTAACTTACGTTGGGCACGGTGGTAATCACCGTCATACCAAACTCGCGTTCCAGACGCTCTTGTACGATTTCTAAGTGCAACATTCCTAAGAATCCACAGCGGAAGCCAAAGCCCAAAGCGGCAGAACTTTCGGGGGTAAACACCAGCGAGGCATCGTTCAGTTGCAGTTTTTCCATCGAGGCGCGTAGCTCTTCGTAATCTTCGGTGTCTACCGGATAAATTCCCGCGAATACCATTGGTTTTACATTCTCAAAACCATCAATAGCTTCTTTACAGCCGTCTACTGCCGAGGTAATAGTATCACCCACCTTCACCTCACGCGCATCCTTAATACCGGTGATAAGGTAACCCACATCGCCGGTGCCAATCACTTGTTTGGGCACTTGGTTGAGTTTGAGCGTACCCACCTCATCTGCATCATAGATTTTGCCGTTGGACATAAATTTGATTTTCTGTCCCTTGCGTATTTCACCGTTCATCACCCGGAAGTAAGTCTCCACCCCGCGGAAGGAGTTGTATACCGAGTCGAATATCAATGCTTGTAGCGGTGCCTTAGGGTCGCCGGTAGGGGCAGGAATACGCTCTATAATAGCCTCCAAAATTGCCTCTACACCCAAACCTGTTTTTCCGCTGGCAGGGATAATCTCATCGGGCGAACAACCTAATAGGTCTACTATATCGTCTTTCACCTCTTCGGGGTTAGCACTGGGTAGGTCTATTTTGTTGAGTACGGGAATGATTTCAAGGTCGTTTTCGAGAGCCAAGTAGAGGTTAGAAATCGTTTGTGCTTGTATGCTTTGAGCGGCATCTACGATGAGGAGCGCCCCCTCGCAAGCAGCGATGGAACGCGATACCTCATAAGAGAAATCCACGTGACCGGGGGTATCGATAAGGTTGAGAATATACGTTTCGCCTTTGTACACATATTCCATTTGTATCGCGTGGCTCTTGATAGTAATACCGCGCTCGCGCTCCAAGTCCATATTGTCGAGCAATTGGTCTTGTTTTTCGCGTTCGGTTACGGTTTGGGTAAAGTCGAGCAAACGGTCGGCTAAGGTACTCTTCCCGTGGTCGATATGTGCAATAATGCAGAAATTACGTATGTTCTTCATTTGTTTTTTAGTGTTTAGTTTTTAGTGATGAGTTGTGAGTTGTCTGTACCGAGAGACAACGAACTAATAATTAAAGGTGCAAAGATAGAAAATAATTGTCAATTCACAAATTGAAAGTTCTATCGTGCTTTAAAGAGGTTCTCATTTGTAGTTTATTGGATTATTTGTAATATATTTTTGATTGTAAATTTACTTTTTCAAAAGAAAAAGTTGCTAAATCAAAATTATTGTTTATATTTGCGACCAAATTAGAAAAAGAAAACAATATCTCTTTCTTTAAAAGTATTAAAATTATCAATTTAAAAAACTTATCCAAATGAGAGATTTAACTAAAATGACAAACATTGAGGACTTGCGTGTGGTGTGTAAACGCAACGTCCCTAAGATGTTCTATGAGTATGTAGACACCGGCTCTTGGACTGAATCAACTTACAGAGAAAATGTTTCCGATTTTAACCCTATTAAATTCCGTCAACGCATATTAGTGGATATGGATAACCGTACCCTCGAAAGTACTCTTTTAGGGCAAAAGGTAAAGTTTCCCGCTATGACGGCTCCTGTTGGCTTTATGGGAATGATGTGGGCTGATGGTGAAATCCATATGGCAAAAGCTGCTCAAAAATTTGGAATCCCCTTCACGCTTTCTACGATGTCTATCTGTTCTATCGAAGATTTGGTAGAAGCAGGAGTAGAGCCCTTTTGGTTTCAGTTGTATGTAATGCGCGACCGCGATTTTATGAAAGACCTTATTCGTCGTGCTAAAGATGCTAAATGCTCTGCTTTAATGATAACCGTAGATTTGCAGGTGCTCGGCAATCGTCATCGCGATATCAAGAATGGACTTTCCACCCCTCCTAAGTTCACTATCCCTAATATGATTAACCTCTCTACTAAAATTCCTTGGGGGTTGCGCTATGTGTTTGGCAATCGCCGTTGGACATTCCGCAATATTGCAGGTCACGCGAAAAGCGTATCCGACCTCTCTTCACTTTCCTCTTGGACAAAAGAGCAGTTCGACCCAAGTCTTAGTTGGAAAGATATCGCCGAAATTAAAGAATTATGGGGGGGACCTATCATCTTAAAGGGTATTATGACTCCTGAAGATGCTATCGAAGCTGTGAAATATGGTGCCGATGCTATCATTGTGTCTAACCACGGTGGTCGCCAAATGGACGATACTATTTCCACTATCAAAGCACTCCCCGATATTGTAAGTGCCGTAGGTAGCCAAACCGAAGTATGGATAGACTCTGGTTTCTATACAGGGCAAAATATGCTCAAAGCGTGGGCGTTAGGAGCCAAAGGTATTATGCTTGGTCGTGCTCCTGTATATGGGCTCGGTGCTTATGGCGAAGAAGGCGTAACACGTGCTTTGCAAATATTATATGACGAAATGGATACTACTATGGCTTTTTCAGGTCATCGTAACCTCCAAGATGTAGATAGTAGTATTTTAGTAGAGGGTACTTATCCTCTACCAAGCAATAATTTCCGAGTTTAGTTTAACTTTCATTGTAAAAAGAAAGAGCTTAATACGAATGATGTATTAAGCTCTTTCACTTTTTATTACAAACTATTAAAATTTAAACCACTTATTCTTCATTATAAATGCTCCTTACAATCCCATCGGCAAGACCAATACGGGGTACGTGCACAATTTCTGCTCCTGACCATTTCATCGCATTGATGAACACTGTAAGTGCATACAAAATTACGTCGGCACGGTCGGGATTAAAGCCTAAGAGCCTGATGCGTTCATCGTAAGTAAATCCCGATACATAGTTAAGGTAATCGGTGAGGTACTGATAGCTCAGTGGTTCTCCTTCTCTGCTGTTGGAGTTCTTGTGTATCTTGTTGATGTTCCCTCCTGAACCAATGGCTTCTATATGCTCACAGTCTTTCGTGTGCTTTTTTATCCAGTGTTCTACTTCTTCCCACGTTTTATTGCTTACTTTGTTGTCTAATAAACGTACTGTACCTATGGGGAACGAACGCGACTTTTTTACCTTCCCCTTCGAGAAGACCGTAAACTCAGTACTACCCCCGCCTACGTCTATGTATAGGTAATCTTTATCTTTTTGTATTAAACTTGAAATATCGGTAGAAGCAATAATGCTCGCCTCTTCGGCGCCATCTATAATATCTATGCGCACTCCTGTACGTTTGTATACCTCATCGGCTACTTGTTGCCCATTGGTAGATTCTCGCATTGCCGAGGTCGCACAAGCGCGATACTTTTCCACTTGGTTTACTTTCATCAGTAAACTGAACGCTTGCATCGTGTCTG
Source organism: Capnocytophaga sp. G1920 (assembly GCF_051417515.1). Classification (NCBI taxonomy): domain Bacteria; kingdom Pseudomonadati; phylum Bacteroidota; class Flavobacteriia; order Flavobacteriales; family Flavobacteriaceae; genus Capnocytophaga; species Capnocytophaga sp. G1920. Next base: position 184,128 of record NZ_JBPRKH010000002.1, on the reverse strand, counting down.
CCAATCTATCGGTGTTTTCTTCTGAGATGAGCCCGTCTAAAAACACATCAGCTCCCAAACGGATAGGCACGCGCACCAAGCTGGCTTTGGTAAATTTCGGAGCTTCGTTAGGCTCTTCCAATACGTTCGATATGAGCAATCTCACCCCGTTCGATCCTATGTCTATCGCTCCTAATTTTTTGATATTCATATCGTAATTATTTGTCTTTATCCATTTCTAAAGAGCGCACTTTTAGCGGATTCTTGGTCAGTTCAGCATATTCCTCACGGTTTCTAAACACATCTAAAGCAGTGAAAATAGCGTGACGGAACGACTCAGGGTCGGCAATGCCCTTGCCTGCTATTTCGTAAGCCGTACCGTGGTCGGGCGAAGTGCGTACTTTGCTAAGTCCTGCTGTGTAGTTCACTCCACTGCCAAAGGCAATGGTTTTGAACGCGATAAGCCCTTGGTCGTGGTAAGGTGCTAATACCGCATCGTAATTCCGGTAGGTTTGTGAACCGAAAAAACTATCGGCAGCAAAAGGTCCAAATACTAATATATTCTCATCGAAATATAGCTTTTTCAAGGCTGGGCGTAACACTTCGTCATCTTCGTTACCTATCACGCCTTTATCTCCGCAATGTGGATTAATGCCCAATACGGCTATTTTAGGGCGTTGTAAGCGGAAGTCCTTAATGAGTGATTCGTTCATCAGGCGCGCTTTCTCCATAATGAGGGCTTCTGTAATGAGAGAAGAAACCTCTTTCAAAGGCACGTGATCAGTAAGTAAACCCACTTTCAGGTCTTCGCTCACCATAAACATCAGGCTAGTACCGTTGAGCTCTTGTGCCAAATAATCAGTGTGACCAGGGAAGTGAAACGCGTCCGACTGTATGTTGTTCTTATTGATAGGAGCGGTTACTAGCACATCAATACTGTTGTTTTTTAATGCTTCTACCGCAGCTTGTAATGATAAAAAGGCATATTTGCCACCTTCTTCGGTTTCTTGTCCGAAGGTGACCGTAGGGGTTTCTTTCCAGCAGTTTAGCACATTTAGCTTGCCGTCAATAGCAGCTTCCACACTCTCAATTCCTTGAAAATTGGCAGTGGTATTGAAATGTTTCTTCTGAAAAGAAACTAACTTGTTCGAAGCAAAAATAATAGGCGTACACAGTTCCAATATTTGGTGGTCTTCAAAGGTTTTTAGGATAATTTCAAGTCCTACACCGTTCATATCACCAATGGAAATTCCTACTTTTATGGGTTTTTCTTTCATAAAATGAAATGCATTTTAGGGTACTTATTCTTCTCTCTGAGTGTAGAATACGCTTATTCTGGGCAAGCGTTTTTCTACTTCTTCGTATTGCTGAGTAGTGAAATTACGGTTGTTGATGTATAAAACACCCTTCCACTGTATTTTCTCTATCGATTTTATAAACTGTTTGAAATCAAGCGGATTGTCGTTGATATTCACGTAAGTTAATCGTGGATTTTCAGCCAATGCTTGTGGTAATTTAGTGAGGTTGTTCGCATTGAAGTATACGTTTTCTAACTTTGGTAAACGTCCTACTGAGGCAGGCACTTCGCTAAGTGCAGCATTGCGCAACGATAGTTCTTCAAGTAGTGGCAACTTGTCGAAGTTATCAGGAAGTACTTTTATTTTGTTCTTCGTGTCAAACTGACTGATGATAAGTGATTTCAATTTAGGTAAGGCAAACACTTGCTCAGGGAAATCTGTAAATTCAGCTCCTTCAAACTTCAAATTTTCTAACTGTTTTAAGTTCATAAGTGACGCAGGTACTTCGGTAATCGGGTTATAGATATCTATAGTTTGCAAAGCCGAAAGACTGCCGATGTTCTCAGGCAATTTGCTTAGGTTATTGAGGCGTAACACCAATACTTTTAGTGTTTTATTTTCAACACTTAGCTCAGGAAATGAAGCTATCCCCACTTCCTTTATTTCCAATACTTCAAGTTGCTGTGCTTCACTGAAAAGCCTTCTCAATAAAGCCTCACTTACTTGCACTTCATTATTTGAATTGCTATAAATTCTAACTTCTTTTAGCTTAGCAAAGTTAGTCTTCATAAGCTCTTCAGCGCTCCTGAAACTTTGTTCATCTCCGCTGGTAGTGGCAATTCTTATTTGCATAGATTGTGCCCCTGCAACAAACGGAATTGCGAGGGCAAACACGCATAAAAGTTGTTTTATTTTTTTCATTGTTCTATTTTTTATCTGTAAATAATTATTACTTTTGTCCTTTCAGAGTGCAAAGATATAAAAAATATGGGAGTAACACAAACTTATTCTTTTCATAGTAATGGTAAATTGCTCATTACGGGCGAATATGCGGTGCTCGACGGAGCGCTCGCTTTTGCTTTACCCACCCAGAAAGGACAGACATTGAAGGTAATAGAAGGAGCAAACGAAAACCGATGGCAAGCCTTTGATGCCAACGGTGATTTGTGGTTCGACAGTGCGACACTCACTACTGAAACCGACCAACAAATAGCACAAACATTGCAAAAAATACTCACTACGGCTACTCACCTCAACCCCAATTTCAAAGATAAATGGCTACACTCTCAAGTGCAAACTCATTTAGAGTTCCCTCGTTTGTGGGGCTTAGGCACTTCCTCTACACTCATCAACAATATAGCGCAGTGGGCAGCCGTAAATCCATACGAACTGCTTTTTAAGAGTTTTGGTGGCAGTGGTTACGATATCGCTTGTGCCAAAAGCAATACTCCATTGTTGTATAAGTTAGAAGGAGGCAAACCACATAGTTACCCTTTGCGCTTTCTTTTTCCTCATACGCATCAAATCTACTTCGTTTATCTCAATCAGAAACAAAATAGCAAGGACGGAATTGCGCGTTATCGGTCAGTAACTAAAAGTAAACGCAAACTTGCTGAGAGCATTACTCGCCTTACTGAACAGTTTGTTTTAGCGCACACCATAGCCGATGTTTGCCAGATATTAAACGAACACGAAACCCTCATTAGCAACTACTTGAATATGCCCACCGTTAAAGAACGCCTTTTTTCCGATTTCAACGGCACAGTGAAGAGTTTGGGCGCTTGGGGTGGTGATTTTGTATTAGCCATTTCCGAAACCGAAGATACCCCCGCTTATTTTGCCTCCAAAGGTTTTGGTACTTGTGTTCCTTACAACGAAATGATATAACTTAAACCTCTGAATTGCTACTCTTGCATTTTTTCTGTTAAAATTGAGGTTTTACCCTTAATTTATTCAATATTTTAAAATCGTCTTATCTCCCTCTGATATTCAGTATAGTAAGCTCATTCCTTCGTCTTTCCTTCGTCTTAGGTTCGTCTTACCTTCGCTTTAGCTTCGAGTTTCCTATAAGTTACCTATAAGATACGATAATGTTTAGTTGTACTGTTTTTCAGTACTTTATAAATTTAGAGCTAAAAAATATTTTACTGTCCTATTTTGAAGAAAAATAGCTGTTTTAACTATTTTTAACAGAAAAAACGCAAAAGCACTTTCCCTATTTATTGTCGATAGCACTGTAGTAAAGTGCTTCATACATTGGCACTATTCTATCCTCGTCAAAACGTTCGGCTACTTTTCGGGCATTCTGTTTAAATTGTGCCAATCGGGTTTTGTCTTCAAGTATGTAAATAGCCTTCTCAGCCATTGCTTTTACATCGCCTATGGGGCACAGATAGCCCGATACGCCCTCTTCATTCACTTCTGGAAGTCCTCCCGTATTGCTCGATACTACCGGAACGCCTGCTGCCATTGCTTCTAATGCCGAAAGTCCAAAGCTCTCAGAAGCAGAAGGGAGTAAGAATAAATCGGTGAAACACAAAATGCGGTCTATATCAGAAGTATTACCTAAAAACAGCACTTTGCTTTTGATGCCTAAATCCTTGCAGAGCTGGTCGGCTATCTCGCGCTCAGGTCCGTCACCTACCATTATGAGCTTAGCAGGAAGTTTCTGCTGAATGCCATAAAAAATTCTCACCACATCGTCTATGCGTTTTACCTTCCTAAAGTTACTAATGTGTGTAACGATGAGTTCCTCAGGCTTTGCCATTACAGTGCGTTTGCAAGGGGAAGTTTCTTTGGATTTTTTTATATTTGTGAAGTTAGGAATTACCTTAATATCTTTATCTATACGGAAAAGTCTTAGAGTATCTTGCTTCAAACTCTCGGACACTGAAGTTACAATATCCGACTGGTTGATGCTAAACGTGACTGCCTCTTTGTAAGTAGGGTGGTTGCCCACAAGGGTAATATCGGTGCCGTGAAGGGTCGTTACCATAGGCACTTCTATCCCTTCCCGTTTGAGCATTTGTTTAGCCATATAACCTGCATAAGCGTGCGGAATGGCATAATGCACGTGCAAAATATCTATGTGATAGGTTTTTATCACATAAGCCATTTTGCTGGACAATGCTAGTTCGTAAGGCTGGTAGTGAAACAAGGGGTATTCCTCTACGTGCACTTCGTGAAAGTGAATGTTCATCTCCAAGAAGTCTAAACGCACCGGGTAACTATACGTGATAAAGTGCACCTGATGACCTTTGCGAGCTAAGGCAATCCCGAGTTCGGTAGCTACAACACCACTCCCTCCAAAGGTAGGGTAACACACTATGGCTATATTCATATTTGATATATATTAGAGAGGCAAAGGTACTAATTTTTCTGTGGGTATTGAAAATATTAACAAAAAATTATATCTTTGTACTCAGTAAACAGCGTTCTATATGAAAACTTTAGATTCTTTTATAAATATTAAAAACGGCGATTTTCTCCTTATAAAAGGAGAGACCATCACTGCTGATACTACTTTTACAATTCTTAGAGAACGTTTTCCTAATAACGAAGTATGGGACGTAGGGACAGGCTATTATTGGTTGTATTTCAGCGATTGTTCTTTTGAAGGGAAGTTATTTAGTGTGTCGCTTTGTTTTGAAGGAGAACAGCTGAAATTCTTAGGTTTTGCAATGAAGAATGAAAAACAAACCTCGTGGGACGATTGGAGTGAAGTATACGAATTGCAGACTGAAAAATACTATGACCAATGGCTTACAGCACATATAGGCAAGGAACGCATTTTCTCTTGGGGAAGTATTAAGTCTATTTACGACCGCAAAGGAGGAGGTACAGCTATTTGGGTGAATTATAACAAATAAAAGAGGCTTTCTATAAAGTTATAGAAAACCTCTTGTTATCGAGTGAGCCTCTCAGTCAGGAATTGGTACCTCCGCTTAAAATAGGTATAAGGCTCTTTAATTCGAAATGACGAATAGCTAACGAGGGTTATAAATCTTCGTTCAAACTATCGATAATAGTTAGTTTAGCAAAGCGTAATAATATATTTTTTAAGCCTCCTGTCTCGAAATTTATTTGCGCCTTTTTATCATTTCCTGTTCCCTCCAATGAAATTACTTTACCACGACCGAAACGTTCGTGATAAACTGCTGTTCCTATATCCAGTCCGTTATAAGTATTTTTATTATTACTATTAGAATTATACAAAGCATTCACAGGTTTTAACTTCCTGAGTTTTTGTTGTTCTTCTCCTGTTGGGGCGTTTTTATGAGGAGGTATTCCACTTATAGGTTTCTGCAAACGTAGTTTACTTTTATCTACTTCACCAAAAATATCCCTATCAATAAGTGGTTTATAACGATAATTAGGATTAGAAATAGAAGGTGTAAGATACTGCAAATAGCGTTCATCTATTTCTTCGATAAATCTACTTGGCTCGGCATCAGAAAGTTTTCCCCAACGATAACGGTTTTCTGCATAAGTTAAATAGGCTTGTTTCTCAGCACGGGTGAGTGCTACATAAAATAACCTTCTTTCTTCTTCCAAATCATTACGTGATTGTATGCTCATTGCCGAAGGAAATAAATCTTCTTCCATCCCTACCACGTATACATACGGAAACTCCAATCCTTTTGCCAAGTGAATAGTCATCAAAGCTACACGGTCATCATCACCTATTTCTTTATCCATATCAGTAGCCAAAGCAACATCTTCTAAATATTCTGAAAGACTTGCCCTGCTATCTGCTACATCTTCTTGTCCTTCTACAAAATCTTTCATACCATTAAGCATCTCTTCGATGTTTTCCATTTTGGCTATACCCTCGGGGGTACCATCTTTTTTAAACTCTTGTAAAAGCCCTGTTTTCTTGGCGACTTGTTCGGCAACTTCAAAAACGTTAGCTTTTTCATTGAGTGCTTGAAGGTTAAGAATCATTACCACAAAATCAGTAAGTTTTTGCTTTGTAGTAGTGTTGATGTGCAGTTCTGGAAGTTTATTGATGTTATACATTATCTCGAAGATAGACTTCTTATAATGATTTGCTGCCAAAGTAAGCTTTTCCATTGTAGTTTCTCCAATTCCTCGTGCAGGAAAATTGATAATGCGCACCAAAGCTTCCTCATCATTTGGATTGATAATTAGCCTCAAATAAGCAAGCATATCTTTGATTTCCTTGCGTTGGTAGAATGACAATCCGCCATAGATGCGGTATGGAATGTCACGTTTTCTAAGTGCATCTTCAATAGCACGTGATTGTGAATTAGTGCGATAAAGTACCGCAAAATTACCATTAGGAAGCTGGTGTTGCATCTTGTTTTCGAAGATAGAGCTCGCTACAAAACGACCTTCATCAGCATCAGTAGGACTTCTATGCACTTTAATAGGTTCACCTAATTCATTTTCAGTGAAAACTACCTTTTCCAATCGTATTTTATTGTGTTCTATCACGCTATTAGCCGCTTCCACAATATTTTTTGTAGAACGATAATTTTGCTCTAACTTATATTCTTTTGCCTCTGGATAATCATTTTTGAAATTGAGAATATTATTGATGTTTGCTCCCCTAAAAGCATAAATACTTTGCGCATCATCTCCTACTACACAAATGTTATGAAAACGGTCTGCCAAAGCCTTCACGATAAGATATTGAGAGTGATTGGTATCTTGATACTCATCTACAAGAATATACCTAAACCTATTTTGATATTTTGCCAATACATCAGGATATAGATTGAGGAGTTCATTTGTTTTCAGCAATAAATCGTCAAAATCCATTGCTCCTGCTTTAAAACACCTATCTACATATTCTTGATAAATTTCTCCTAAACGTGGTTGTCTTGCCATTGCATCAGCTTCCATCAGTTCAGGATTATTAAAATAGGCTCTCACCGTAATAAGACTGTTTTTAAAGGAAGAAATACGCGATTGTATTCGTTTATACTTATAGATATCTTTGTCCAACTCCATCTCCTTAATGATGCCATTAATAAGACGTTGGGAATCTTGAGTGTCATATATAGTAAAATTTTGAGGATATCCCAATTTATCGGCTTCGATGCGCAAGATTTTAGCAAAAACAGAGTGGAATGTACCCATCCATAGGTTCTTTGCTTCGTTGTTGCCTACAAGACTGGCAATACGCTTTTTCATTTCGTTGGCAGCCTTATTAGTAAAGGTAAGAGCAAGGATATTGAAAGCATCTACACCTTCTCTCATCAAGTTGGCTATGCGATAAGTAAGCACGCGAGTTTTACCAGAGCCTGCTCCTGCTATCACGATGATAGGTCCATCTTTTTGAAGCACGGCAGCACGTTGAGGGGCATTTAGACTTTCTAATTCCTTTAAAAATGTATCCATAATAATCTTCGCAAAAGTATGATGTATGTATATTATCCTTGTTTGAGTTCTATGACAGTAATTTCAGGCCATACGCCTAATCTTCCAGGGAATGCGTGATACCCAAACCCACGATTTACGTTTAAATATTGTGCTCCTTCTTGATACATACCTCCCCAATATTTATAAATATATTGTGAGGGACTCCACCGCCATTGAGGTATTTCAATCCCGCACTGCATTCCGTGCGTATGACCGCTAAGGGTGAGCGCTATGTTCTTTTTCTCGGGCAAAACAATTTCTTGAAAATGAGTAGGGTCGTGACTCATCAGTATTTTAAAATCTTCTTCGTTTACCCCCTCCATAGCTTTATTGAGGTCGCCGTATTTAGAGAACCTACCGCGCCCCCAGTTTTCAACGCCTATAAGGGCAATCTTTTCGCCATTGCGTTCTAAATAGCGGTGCTCATTAAGGAGTAAGTCCCAACCCATTTCCTTTTGTAAATCAAACAAGTGTTCTAAGTTTTTGCGCTTGGCTTCAACGCTTTCCCAAGAAGAGTAATCGCCATAATCGTGGTTACCCATAATAGAAAAGACACCATCGGGAGCGTGCAACGTAGCAAACAAGCTTTTCCAATCGTGAACCTCCTCTGCCAAGTTATTTACCAAATCGCCCGTAAAAAGAATGACATCACTCTTTTGAGCATTGATAAGTTCTACCCCATAACGTATCTTTTCATAATTGTCAAAACTTCCACAGTGAATATCCGAGATTTGAGTAATTCGATAGCCATCGAACGCCTTAGGAAGGTCGGGAAAATAAAGGGTATACTTCCATACCTTGTAATTGTACTTTCCTTTAAAAATAGCGTAGAGGATAGAGGCAAAAGGAATAGCCGCCAAGCCCCAACCCAGCATACTGATAAACTTGCGTCGCGAGGGCAAACGAGGAGCGTTTTGCTTTTTCCTGTTGAAAAAAGCGCGTATAAGACGAGTAATATCTTCTATAAGCAAAGGCAAACTGACAAATAAGCAGATGATGAGCCACGTAAGTAGTCCTGCCACAGCATATTGCTGAGGAGCACTCCACACCGTTTTACCTCTGTTGAACCAATGATAAAGAAGGTTGAGAACAATCGCTACTGCTATTCCCCAAAAAGTCCAATGTATCCATCGTGCTGCGGCAAGTGTCTTTAAACTTCTGCTAGCATAAAAACTCAATAAGAAATACAGCGTAAAGATACTGATAAGTATAATATAAATCATAGAATATTTGCCTATTCGTTAATTTGCTAATTTGCTAATAATCTCACGAATAACTTTAACGTTAGAAATAGGTCTTTTGGTTTCATCTAAAAAACTTTCTGTTTTGAACGAAAAAGGTAAGGTAGTACCTAAATCTTCGAAAACAGTACCTGAGAAATGTACTTCGGTAAAACCGGCAGCTTTTATCTGCACGATACTTTGCGCATTGATGCCACCACCGGGCATAATAGTAGGTTGTCCTCCGCCAATGCGATTGAGTTCTTTTAGAAGAGCGAGCCCCTCAATAGCCGATTTCTTACCTCCTGAGGTGAGAATGCGTTTTACTCCCAAACGTTTCAAGGTTTGAATAGCTACAATGGGGTCAGGAGCACAGTCGAAAGCACGATGATAGATAAATTCCATATCACCAGAGGCTTCAATGAGGCGTGCGGTGCGTTCTTCATCGATGGTATTATCGCGGTGCAATACACCCGTTACTACGCCCATACAACCTAACTCACGGCAAAGAGCAATATCGCGCAACATTACATCGAATTCTTCTTCGGTATAAGTGAAATCGCCACTGCGTGGACGTATCAGCACACAATTGCCGATGCTCAGCTCGTCCATTACTTTTTTAATCAATCCGTAGCTGGGAGTGATGCCTCCTACTCCCAATTCACTGCATAATTCAATGCGAGTAGCACCTGCTTCTTGTGCATTTTTAGCCGACTCGAATGAGCTGGCACATATTTCATAAATCATAATGTCTTTGTTAATTTGGAGTGCAAAGGTAGAGAATAATTAGCAAATGAGCAAAATTTTAATTAATGGTTAATGGTTAATGGTTAATGGTTAATGGTTAATGGTTAATGGTTAATGGTTAATGGTTAATGGTTAATGGTTAATGGTTAATGAGGAAGGGGGATTTCAACTTTGATAAAGACAGTAAGGGAGGTGTGGCGACGAAAAGGCAAATGATGATTGGGTCTACAGTGGGTCTACGGTGGGTCAAGAATGAACAAAAGACGAACAAAAGACGAACAAAAGACGAACAAAAGACGAACAAAAGACGAACAAAAGACGAACAAAAGACGAACAAAAGACGAACAAAAGACGAACAAAAGACGAACAAAAGACGAACAAATGACGAACAAATGACGAACAAATGACGAACAAATGACGAACAAATGACGAACAAATGACGAACAAATGACGAACAAATGACGAACAAAAGACGAACAAAAGACGAACAAAAGACGAACAAAAGACGAACAAAAGACGAACAAAAGACGAACAAAACCTCCTCCTAACCTGCTCTAAAGGGGGAAATAAAGCGACGTAAAGACGAACAAATGACGAACGAAAAAAGAAGGTAAGTTAAAACTAAGAGAGAGATAAAAAGAAGGTTATTAGTGGATTTTAACATTGCCAAAAGTTTGAAATTTTGGCAATGTTCATACAAACAACGGTGCGAGCGATACGGGCAGATAATGGAACAATGAAAGAGAATAGGTTTTGCGAAGTAATATAAGTGTTGAAATATAGGGAGTGGTTTGTAAATGACTAATATATAATGTGTAATAGAAAAGAGAGAGACTCTATTGCAATAGGAAAATGATGGATTTATTTTTGGAAATAAATTATAGTACGAAGCTATGTGCTTTGCTTTGTGCATATTAATATAATCTTTCTATTTTATTATTGCGCGCTTTATTTTCTATTCTAAATAAATTAATAGGCTATTATTAATTAAAAGTTTTATTATTGTAGTTTTTATGCTATGTAGAATTTGTAAAATAAAATATTTTTAAATATTCCTTATGATAGATTTTTGAATGAAATAGAAAATAAAAAGATTGTTTATAGTTGTTTTTTCGAAATAATACGAAAATTTAATACTTTCTGTTTAATTCAAATATATGTGTAAATCAGTTTGTTATACCTATAATCAACATTTCATAAAATTTATATACAAAAAAAATTTATTAAATATTTGTTCATATCATTTTTTATTTGTTATTTTGCCCCGTCGATTAAAGAAGAATAAAAACTAAATCACAATTAGAACTAAGATACTATTTTAATAATGGATTTTAAACAATTAGAAAAACAATATCGCGATGAATTGTTACAAAACGTGATTCCGTTTTGGTTAGAGAAATCGCAAGACAAAGAATATGGTGGTTATTTTACTTGTCTTGACCGCCAAGGAAATGTATTTGATACCGATAAGTTTATTTGGTTACAAGGGCGTGAAGTATGGCTCTTTGCAATGCTTTATAACCGTGTAGAAAAACGACAAGAATGGTTGGATTGCGCTATACAAGGAGCAGAGTTTCTCAAAAAATACGGACACGACGGAAACTTAAACTGGTATTTTTCATTAGACCGACAAGGTAACCCTCTTGTGGAACCTTATAATATTTTCTCTTATACCTTTGCTACGATGGCTTTCGGTCAGTTGAGCATTGCCACAGGCAATCAAGAATATGCCGATATAGCCAAACGCACTTTTGATATTATCCTTTCTAAACAAGACAATCCTAAGGGGAAATGGAGCAAAGCCTACCCAGGTACTCGTTCGCTTAAAAACTTTGCCTTGCCTATGATTCTCTGTAATTTGGCATTGGAGATAGAACCTTTATTGGACGAGGCTTTTATCGAGAAAACGATGGATACTTGTATTCACGAAGTAATGGACGTATTTTTACGCCCTGAACTGGGGGGCATCGTAGTAGAAAATGTAAATGCTGATGGTTCGCTATCTGATACTTTTGAAGGTCGTCAGCTTACCCCCGGTCACGCCATTGAGGCAATGTGGTTTATAATGGACTTAGGCAAACGTCTCAATCGTCCTGAGCTCATCGAAAAGGCGGTGCAAACTACTCTAAAAATGATTGACTACGGTTGGGATAAAGAGTATGGCGGTATTTACTACTTTATGGATAGAAAAGGCTGTCCGCCCCAACAATTAGAATGGGATCAGAAATTGTGGTGGGTACATATAGAAACGCTTATTTCGCTGATAAAAGGATATCAACTCACTGGTAATAAAGAGTGCTTGCAGTGGTTTGAGAAAGTGCATCATTACACTTGGGAACATTTTAAAGACCCTAAACACCGCGAATGGTGGGGGTATCTCAATCGCCAAGGCGAAGTGCTTTTAGACCTTAAAGGCGGTAAATGGAAGGGCTGTTTTCACGTACCACGTGGCTTATATCAAGTGTGGAAAACAATTGCAATGATTAATGGTTAGTTGTTAATGGTTAATGATAAAAGACAAATAATGAACAGAAAAACTTTGACAAAGTCTAAGCTACTTTGCCAAAGTTTCCTACCCGTGCAGCTCGCATCTTTGGCAAAGTCTGCTCTATTCGTTTTATCTCTAATAATATTGACGGCTTGTACAGAAACCCAAAAAGAACAACCTATGAAAATTAATATTACAACACTTACCACCCAAGGCTTGGAAGGCGATTTGCAGAAAGGCGTTTCGGCTTCTTATGCTGCCCTGCTCAACGGTGAATTATTGGTAGCAGGAGGGTGTAACTTCCCTGATAAATTGGGTTTTGAAGGCGGAAAGAAAGTGTTTTACGATGAAATACTTCACTTCAATAAAACACAAAACCAATGGCAAACAGTGGGCAAGCTTCCTGAGGCAGCAGCTTATGGGGTATCGGTAGCGATTCCTGCTGGCTATCTGTGGATAGGAGGACAGACGGCTACACACTCTTTAGCCAATTGCTATAAGGTGCAGTACTCAAAAGAAAAAGGCATTACGCTTACTTCTTTTCCTTCTTTGCCTGAACCACTCGACAACTTTGCAGGAGCGAGCATAGGTAGCAAAGTTTTTGTGGCAGGAGGTAGTGCTTCGGGAAAGCCCTCTAACAAAGTATATTATATCGATACTGCTACTGATAAAGAGTGGCATCGCTTGCCTGATTTCCCCGAAGAGCCCAGTGTACAACCTGTATTAGTAGCGATGGAACAAGAGGGTGATACACACTTATTCTTGTTAGGAGGCTTTTTCGGGGGGGATACTACTCGCGTGCCTGCCCTCTCTACTGCTGTGTGGAGGTATAGTGTGCAACAACAGCAATGGCAAAAAATAGCTACACAAGCAAGTCCTGAAAAAGTGCCATTTTCACTCACAGGAGCTACAGCTTTGGCTATTGATAACCGCTATATTGCTTGTTTTGGAGGTGTAAATGCAACACTTTTCTTGAAAACCATCACTGACCTCTATCATATAGGTCGAGATACTACCCTCACTGATGAGACACGCAAGCAGAAAAACTACGACTATATGTCGCATTATATGACACAGCCTATTGAGTACTATCGTTTCAATAAAGAGTGTTATCTGTTCGATACTCACAGCCAACAGTGGTCGGTGCTCAATACACAAACTGATTTTGCTCGAGCAGGTGCTACCTTAGTAGGCTCTCCAGATGAGTTTTACCTCGTGCAAGGAGAACTAAAACCCGGTGTACGTAGTAATAAAACTTTTAAAGTTGTGGTAAAATAGTATATACTTACTTAAAGGGTGAGGCTATGCCTCAGAAATCAATCAAAAAAACAAAATCAAACAAACTTTTGTTAATCTGTTAGATTTCCCGACCGTAGGGAGGCTCTTTAACAAACTAATATAACAATTGATACTATGAAAAACAGTAAAATATACCCTTGGATAGTAGTGGCATTGCTATGGGTGGTGGCACTACTCAATTATTTAGATCGACAAATGCTCTCCACGATGCAGGAGTCGATGAAAATGGACATCAAAGAGCTTGCTGTGGGAGAAAACTTTGGTAGGCTGATGGGAGTGTTCCTTCTTATCTACGGATTGATGAGCCCTGTGGCTGGTATTATTGCCGACCGCGTGAACCGCAAGTGGATGATTGTAGGAAGCCTGTTTGTATGGTCGGCAGTAACTTATGGTATGGGTTATGCGACAACCTTTAATCAGGTGTATTGGCTACGCGCCTTAATGGGACTCAGTGAGGCGCTTTACTTAGCTACTGCTCTTTCTATGATAGCCGATTTCCATACTTCAAAAACACGCTCTTTGGCTATAGGTATTCATATGTCGGGGCTTTATGCAGGACAAGCCTTAGGAGGCTTTGGAGCTACTATTGCCTCTAACTATACTTGGCATACTGTGTTTCACTGGTTTGGTATGGTAGGGATAGTGTATGCTTTTTTCTTGGTATTTACTCTCTTTGACATAGAGCGTAAACCACAAGCAACTACACAAACAACGTCAGCACCGAAAAACTCATTGTTATCGTCGCTTGCTCTTGTGTTTGGCACTTTCTCTTTCTGGATACTCTTGTTCTACTTTATGGCATCGAGCTTTCCAGGTTGGGGAACTAAGAACTGGTTGCCTACGCTCTTTGCTACTAACTTAAATGTACCAATGGCTACCGCAGGACCTATAGCAACAATTTCTATCGCTATATCTTCTTTCTTGGGAGTGCTCATAGGAGGTACATTGTCCGACCGCTGGGTACAGACCAATATCAAAGCGCGCATCTATACTAGTACTATTGGCTTAGGGCTTACCATTCCTGCTTTGATACTCATAGGTTTTGGAGAGTCGTATGTAGCAATGATAGGGGCAACCTTGCTCTTTGGTATTGGCTACGGAATGTTTGATACCAACAATATGCCTATCTTATGCCAAATTATTCCGCAACAGCAACGCGCTACGGCTTATGGCATTATGAATATGGGGGGCGTATTTTCGGGCTATGCTGTTACCTTAATGCTTGGTACTTCTACCGATGCGGGCAACTTAGGAGCTGATTTTAGCAAACTCTCGGTGATTATCTTAATAGCCATTGTACTGATGTTGCTATTCTTAAAACCTAAGAGAGAATTGTGTGGAGAATAATAATCCCCAACCCCTCCCAAAGAGGAGCTAATTGAAATAGAATTATTAATAAACACTCTCCTTATTATTGCTTTTGAGGTTCCCCTTCCCCTTCCTTTTTGGGAGGGGAAGAAAGGAGAGGGAGAGAATAAATAACTAAATAAAATGACATTTGAAAAAATTAATGGGCTAATAGTAGCGCCCTTTACACCTTTTGACAAGAAAGGAGAAGTAAATTTAGACCCTATTGATCAGTATGCAAAACTCTTGCAAAAAAATGGATTAATAGGGGTATTTATCAACGGTTCGTCAGGTGAAGGCTATATGATGACGGTTGAAGAACGTATGAAGATAGCCGAAAAATGGGTATCAGTAGCTCCCAAAGACTTCAAAGTGATTGTACACTGTGGGGCTACCTGCATCAAAGATAGCCATAAAATGGCACAGCACGCCCAAGAAATTGGAGCTTTCGGTATAGGGGCAATGGCTTCACCTTTTCCCAAAGCGGGTAGGGTAGAGGAGCTGGTGAAATACTGCGAGGAAATAGCTTGTGGAGCGCCTAATCTGCCTTTCTATTTCTATCATATCCCTGTGCTCAATGGGGTGTACCTTCCTATGTTGCCGTTCCTTAAAGCAGCTGACGGACGTATTCCTAACTTAGCGGGTATTAAATACACCTACGAACCGCTTTATGAGTACAACCAATGTATGTTGTACAACAATGGTAAATACGATATGCTTTATGGCTTAGATGAGACTATCCTCAATGCTCTTGTAATGGGGGGTGCTCGTGGTGGTATTAGCGGTACTGGTAGCTATATAGGCAAGGTATTGGTAGGTATCATAGAAGAATATCACAAAGGCAATATTGCCAAAGCTGCTGAGTTGCAAAACTACGCCCAAGACGTGATAAATGTAATTGCTAAATATCGTGGCAACATAGTTTGCGGCAAGCGTATAATGAAGTTGCTCGGTTTAGACTTAGGTATCAATCGTACGCCTTTCCAAAACATTACTGATGAAGAGGAAGCAGTCATTAAGAAAGAATTGGAAACCATTGATTTCTTTAACAAATGTAACCAAATGTAGTATATATAAAATGTAATTAACCTACCACCCCATTGTATTTATAAAATCAATCAGTAAAAATTTAAAGTAATGAAGCAAAAGTATTTATTTAGTGTATTCTTCTTGTTGTTCTTTACCACAATAGGTTGGGCTCAAGAGATAATGGTGAAAGGGACGGTTTCTTCTGATGAAATGCCGTTGCCAGGTGCTGCTGTAGTTGTGAAAGGTACCACACACGGTACCCAGACCGACTTTGAAGGGAACTATACCCTCACTGCAAAGGAGGGTGATATTCTTGTATTTAGCTTTGTCGGATATACTACCCAAGAGAGAAGAGTAACAGGAGGTGGAAATGTTACACTTAATATTAAGTTAAAAGAAGAGAGCAATACGCTTGATGAAGTGGTGGTGACGGGATATGGAGTGCAAACTCGTAAAACCTTAGCTACTTCAGTTTCTAAATTGAACACAAAAGTATTAGAAAGTGCTCCACGTTCTAATGCGGCTACCGCTCTACAAGGTAGTATTGCAGGACTTAGAGTAACCCAAGTAACAGGGAAACCAGGGACTACCCCCGAAATACAATTGCGTGGTGGTACTGGCTTCGATGGTAGTGGTTCACCTTTGGTCTTAATAGATGGAGTACCAGGTTCTTTTTACGCTTTGAACTCTGATGATATAGAATCTATGGAGGTCTTAAAAGACGCTGCTTCTACTGCTATTTATGGAGCACGTGCTGCGAATGGAGTTATCTTGATAACTACTAAAAAAGGAAAAACAGGACGTTCTAATATTACCGTCAGAACCAAATATACGATGAATCAGAAACGTGCTTTACCCGATTATCTTGATGCGCGCGACTTTATCTACTGGAATAGACGTGCTATTAAGAATGTACAAGACTACGGAGTACACAATTTCGACCAATTCCTTACTGGTACACACGCTATGTCAACAGGTAATAACACTACTGATTCACCATATACTACAATGGAGCTTACTAATGCCAATCGTTATTTGCTTAATAATCCAGAATGGCAAACAATGACAGATCCTTTAGACCCTACTAAAACACTTATTTTTCAAAATAATAATGTAGGAGAACTTATCTATCAATATAGTGATGCTAAAGATTACAGTGTTTCATTTGAAGGAGGTAATGATAAAGGCACTTACTATTTGGGATTAGGATATTTAGATGATACGGGTTTAGTATTAGGGTCTAACTTTAAACGTTATTCTGGTACTTTTAACGGTTCATATAAGATTACTGATGATTTTAAAGTATCTTCTAATGTTCTTTATGCTCAATCTAACAAAGTAGGGTCTTTTAGAGATGCTTTGAGTACTTATGCCAATGAAGATGATTATTTTATTTTCCAACGTTTTGCAGGGCAAGCGCCTACTTCACGTATTTACAATACCAATCCCGATGGCAGTTCTTCTAAAGACTACAATCCTGGTAGTAACTCAGGTTTTGGTAACCCTGCTTACTACAAAGATAAGTTCTTAATGGACAATATAGAACACCGTATTACGGCTTCGGTACAGTTTGATTGGAAATTGCTTAAAAATCTTTCTTTGATGGCACGTGCTAGCCATTTCGCTGTGCATAATACAGATGAAAGGTTTTACAAGGCTTATATGAATAGTGGAGCTTTAGTATCTTCTCGCCAAGCTAAAACGGCTTACGATCGCACTATGAACAATCAGGGTACCCTTACGCTGAACTACAAAAATACTTTTGCTGAAAAGCATAATCTAAGTGTATTATTAGGAGGTGAGTTTTTCAAACAACAACAATTCGCTTCTAATGCAGCTACTGAAGGTTCTCCCACTGACCTTATCCGTACCCTCAATGCAGGAGCTAAAGCAAGTGGAATCCCTTATTCCTACAAACGCGATTATAGCATAGTGTCTGCTTTTGGGCAACTTAATTACGATTATGACGATCGCTACCTTTTAGGACTTACTTTCCGCTATGACGGTACTTCAAAACTACGTGATAATAAGTTTGGTTTCTTCCCGGGAGCTTCTATAGGTTGGAATGCTCATAATGAAGAGTTCTTCAAAGAAGGAAAAATTAGCCAAGTAATCAGCAGATTAAAACCACGTGTGAGCTATGGGGTAAACGGAAATATTGATGCTTTGACTATAAGCAATGATTACTATTGGTTGTTAGGAAAATATAGTGTACAAGCACCCTATAATGGTAAGAAAGGCTATGTAAATACTTCTGTACCCTTGTATTACTTGAAATGGGAAAAAGCTACTACGTTAAACTTCGGGTTAGACCTTGGACTTTTTAACAATCGTGTGAATTTCTTAGTAGATTATTTCATTCGTGATATTTATGATAAATTGGCAGACCAAAGAATACCTATCTCTACAGGTTTCTCATCTGTAAAAATCAATAATGGTACGCTACAAAACAGAGGTATTGAAATTGAAGCGAACTTCAAAGTTATCAATACCGATGATATAAAATGGAATATAGGAGCTAACTTTACCCGTATTCGTAGCTTTGTGAAGAAACTTCCACATAACGGTAATAATAAGAATCGTATAGGAGGACAAGAAATATGGGATCCTTCTGATCCTACTAAAACTATGTATGTAGGTGGTCGTCAGCAAGGAGAACGTGTAGGTGATGACTTAGTAGTAGGTTATCAAGATGAAGGTGTATATCATAACCAAGCTGAATTAGATCCTCATAAAGACAGACAAATTCAGTTTTATGCTGGTACGATACCTACTGTTAATAGAAAACCTATGGTAGGTGATACCCGTTGGAAAGATGTAAATGGCGATGGTATTATTGATAGTCGAGATAGAGTGGTATTGGGTAGAACAACCCCTGATTTTATAGGAGGTTTTACTACTGATTTTACCTATAAAAACATTAATCTCTTTATCAAAACAGACTATGCGGTGGGGCACTTAGTACACAATTCCGTACGAAGTAGAGGTATTTCACAAGTACAGGGTAATATGAACTGGACATCAGAGATAAAAGATACTTGGACACCTGAGAATCCTAATGCTGATATTCCACGTTATGACTTTACCGACCCTCGTGGCAACCATAAAGCTGAAACAAAAGCAGGAGAAGAACAATTTACAGCAAGTTCTCGCTACTGGGAAAAAGGAGATTATTTAGCTTTGCGTGAAATTACTCTTAGCTATAATTTGCCAGGAGCAGCAGTGAATAATGCTTTTAAAGATATTCGCCTTTTCGTTTCAGGTACTAACTTAGCTTACTTTACTAAGTATTCAGGTTATTCTCCTGAAAAAGGCGGTTGGGATAACGGACGTTTTCCTTTGCCACGTAGCTTTACTTTTGGTATCAATGCTACTTTTTAAATAACTTTTTAAATAGAACTAAAATGAAAAGAAATATATTATTAGGACTCTTATTGCTATTTTTGGGAGCCTGTGAATTAGAAACACCTCCTGAAAGTGATCTTACTTATACAGGATTTTGGAATAAAGAAGAAGCTGCTAAATCTGTACACTCAGGCGTATATTCACGTTTTAGAGCTTATGGCTATACAATGTGGCTGATGGGGGAACTCCGCTCTGATATATGGGGAGGTAAAGGTATTGAAAATTCACATAATCAAGACCTTTATACCAATGATATTAACATTACTAAGGTGGCATTTAATAACTGGGGAAATTGGTATACAATGCTTCATTATATCAATGATTTTATTAAAAATGCTCCTCAAACTTCTTTCAGTAATGAAAATGAGAAGAAGAATATGTTAGCACAGATGTATGGACTTAGAGCCTATATCTATTACACTATGCTAAAAAGTTGGGGAGATGTACCTATTGTTACAGAACCTTTGCAAAACGTTGATAACTTAGTAGCTCTTAAAAAAGCACGGGCTCCTAAAGCAGAAGTATTAGCTTTTATCAAACAAGATATTCAAAAATCATTAGACTTATTTGAAAACAATGAGAACTTTTATCGTGATAATGTCTATTGGTCAAAACGTGCTACCCTTATTCTTAAAGGAGATGTCTTCTTGTGGTCAGGTAAAGTGTTAGGTGGTGGTGTTCCTGAATTTACTGAAGCCAAGAATGCTCTTAGCCAAGTCTCAGGAGCATTAGTGCCCTATGAAAACTTATGGGGTATTGATAATGAAAAAAATACTGAGTTTATTTTTGCCTTAGACTATAAGAAAGATGAAGCTGAACATTTCTATAAAGTAACAACAGCACGTAATACTGATGTTAAGGATAAGTTTGATGATAGTGGTCGTAAAATTTCTTCTTTTCTATATGTAGAAGGAGGTAACTATAATTCTCCTTCTGAAAAAACTTTGCGCCTAATAGATGACGTAAAAGATCAACGCCGTGCTACATTTGTACGTGTTTACTCTGATAATGTAGGACATATTCCTTTTAACACTACTAATTATTTAGGTTCTATATTATCAAAATTCATAGGAAGGAATAATTCAGGAGATATAGTGAACGAAAATAACGTACCTATTTATCGCTATGCTGATGTATTATTGCTATTGGCAGAGGCTAAAAATAACTTGGGTGAAGACCCTTCTGCTGAGATAAACCAAGTGCGTGCAAGAGCTTATGGTAGCAATTATAACGTAGCTACTCACGGTTATACCAATAGCACTAAGGCTAATAATGCTAAGGCTATTCTTGATGAACGTTACAAAGAGTTCATTGGAGAAGGTAAACGTTGGTGGGATTTACTACGCGCAGGTGATAATTTTGTGTATGATGAAGTAGCTTCGATGACTTCCAATGGTACAAAAAAGAATATATACCTACCTATTTCTCCAGCTATGATAGCTGATGATAATACACTTGTTCAAACACCTGGTTACAAATAAAGATAAAGATTTTTAGCTTTATTGAAGATGAAAACGGAGTTCCTTGTAAAAGGGGCTCTGTTTTCTGTTTTACATATTTCTTTCTTCAAAAAAAGTACCTCTGCATTCAATTGTTAAATGCAGAGGTACTGTCTATTTGCGGACTCTATATAGAGTATATAGAGTGGTTCACTATTTTAGCTTCAATTCTTCTACTATCTTTTGGATTTTGCTATCCAAAACCTTTTGAGTTGCTTCAAAAGCGTCTACACTGCTCAAAGATGTATTTACACTGAAATAAAACTTAATCTTAGGCTCTGTACCGCTGGGGCGTGCTGCTACGCGGGTACCCTTATCGGTGTGGTAGATAAGCACATTCGATTTAGGAACGTCTATATCTTCTACTTTACCAGTAAGTGGGTGGAAAGCCTTAGACGATTGGTAATCGCAAATTAGCGTTACTTTTTCTCCGTTAATTTCCTTCAACGGATTTTCGCGCAAGTCTTTCATCATCTTAGCAATCTCTTCTGAGCCCGAAATACCTTTTTTCACTAAGGAAATGAGATACTCTTTGTAGAAACCGTATTTGGTATAAGCGTGTAGTAATTCTTTGTAGAAAGAACTGCCTTTAGCTTTCGCAAATGCAGCAATCTCACAAGCCAATAGGGTCGCAGTTACGGCATCTTTATCGCGTACGAAATCACCAACCATATAACCGAAGCTTTCCTCTCCACCGCCTATGAAAGTAAGCTTAGGGAAATCTTTAATCATTTTGGCAATCCATTTAAAGCCTGTGAGTCCTTCTTTGTATTGCACTTTGTATGCATTAGCAATTGCGTGAACCATAGGAGTTGAAACAATAGTAGAAGCTACAAACTCGTTGCCTTTAAAGCCTTTTTTGCTTTGTTGTGCCAAGAGAAAATCGGTCATCATTACCATTGTTTGGTTACCGTTAAGTAGCACCATTTTGCCGTGAAGGTCGCGAACGGCTATACCTATACGGTCGCAATCGGGGTCGGTACCTATTACGATATCAGCTCCTATTTGGTCTGCTTTTTTGAGTGCCAACGTAAGAGCTTCGGGCTCTTCTGGGTTAGGTGATTTTACGGTAGGGAAGTTGCCATCAGGTACAGCTTGTTCCTCTACGATGTGTACATTGGTAAAGCCAGCACGTTTGAGCACATCGGGAACCATTGTAATAGACGTTCCGTGCAAAGAAGTAAATACAATTTTTAGCTTGTCTTTCTCAGGAGCATTGAAGTCTCCGTGTTTGATAGATGCTTCGGCAAAAGCATTGTCAAGTTCTTTGTCGATGTAGTGAATAAGACTCTCATCGGCGTTGAATTTGATGTCTTTGAAGTCAATTGCTTCAATAGCTTTCATAATATCACCGTCTTCGGGCGGTACGGTTTGTCCGCCGTCTTCCCAATACACTTTATAACCGTTGTATTCTGGGGGGTTGTGAGAGGCGGTAAGCACGATACCCGCTTGACAGCCTAAGTAGCGTACTGTAAACGAAAGCTCTGGGGTAGGACGGAGGTCAGAGAAGAGGAATACTTTTATGCCATTAGCCGCAAACACATCGGCTACTATTTTGGCAAACTTCTTAGAGTTGTTGCGACAGTCGTGAGCGATAGCCACTTTAATCTCTTGGTTAGGGAAGCATTTTTTGAGGTAGTTGCTCAATCCTTGGGTGTTTTTGCCTAACGTGTATTTGTTGATTCGGTTAGTACCAATTCCCATAATACCACGCATACCACCAGTACCGAACTCTAAGTTCTTGTGAAAGGCTTCGTTGAGCTCATCGGGATTTCCGTCGATGAGGGCTTGAACCTTGTTGCGGGTTTCTGCATCAAAAGTGTCAGAAAGCCACATTTTTGCTGTTTCAATACTTTTCATAAAATTAATTTTATATAGAGGCTGACTCTTGTTATATATTTTATCAGCGTTGTTTTTCGTTAGCAAAGGTACAAATTAATTATTAAATAACAATTAATTATTAACATTTTTTTTTGTTTCTTCTTTCTGTAAATTAGTTAATTCATTCCACCATTCGTATAACATAAATTCTAATTGCTTGTTGTCTTTTCGCTCTACAAGCCGATGTGCTTCGGGTTTTTCCATTACATAGAAAGCTAAGGTGCCTATTTCTTCTTCCGTTAGGTGATGTTCATTTTTGAGGTAGTTGCCCATCTCATTTACGATGTAATGTGCCACCCTTAGGTTCTTTTCATTGATAACTTGTTGCTTTATAATCTTTGCCTTTCCGTTCAGGTGGTTGATAATTGCATTGAAATTAAAACTCACATTTCCTACTAGTAGTTTGTAGAGGGAGAATTTGTCTATTTGAAGAATATCTGTATTAGCGTACTTCCGTTTCTCTTCCCAAGTGCGTTCTTTTGGAGTATGTTGTAAAATACCCAAACTCTGAGCAGTAATCTTAGGTTTTTCAGTAACACTCACTTCTTCTAATGCAATAGTAATATCAGTCATTTTCAAAACAACCAATCGCTGTAAATCCACTTGTGTAAGGCTATGGTAAAGTGTTTTCTTGCCTACATACGTAGCTTTTAAGCTCTGTCCTTTGGTAGCGTCTATCGAAAAAGACCCCTCAGCATCGGTAGTAGTATAGTGCTGGTTGTCTATGTTTTGAATATGCACCCCTTCCAAAGGCGCATTGTTGTAGAATACTTTTCCTCTGATACGCGTCATTTCTTGCCCCCTCATCAAAAGCGGACTCATCAGCAATAATATGAAAAACCATAATTTCATTACTAAATTAATCGCTTGTACGGCTCGTCCTGCCTGTGTGGCTCGCACTGCCTGTGCGGATCGCACCTCTAAATCAACTTCATCTTCTTTGCTTTCTCCATCATAAAGGCTTTGGCAGCCTCGTATTCATTAGGAATTTTCCCCTCTAAAATCGCTTCTTTTATCGCTTCTTTTAGCATTCCTACCGGTTGTGAAGGAGGTAAGTTGAACGTCTGCATTATCTCTTCACCACTTACCGGAGGTTGGAAATTGCGAATGTGGTCTTTTTCTTCTACTTCCACTACCTTTTGGCGTACTATCTGAAAATTGTCGTGATATTTTTTGAATTTCTTAGGGTTTTTAGTAGTAATATCAGCTTCGCAGAGGGTCATTAGGTCTTCAAACTCCTCTCCAGCATCAAATACCAAACGGCGTACAGCTGAATCAGTAACAATATCATCAGCGATGATAATAGGGCGCGAACTCATCTTTACGATTTTCTGTACGTATTTCATCTTGTCGTTCAGAGGCATTCGCAAACGTTTGAAGAGGTGATATACCATCTTGCTCCCCACAAACTCGTGTCCGTGAAATGTCCAACCTATCTTCTTGTCGAAGCGTTTGGTAGGTGCTTTGCCAATGTCGTGTAAGAGTGCTGCCCAACGTAACCAGAGGTTATCGGTGTTCTCTGATATATTATCCACCACTTCTAAGGTATGCCAGAAGTTATCTTTATGGCGTTGTCCGTCGTGTTCCTCCACCCCTTGCAAGGCAATGAGTTCTGGGAGGATATAGTGTAACAAGCCCGTTTCGTACAGCAATTTCAGTCCAATAGAAGGTTTAGCCGAAGCGAGTATCTTGTTCAGTTCCTCTACAATACGCTCGTTCGAGATAATTTTTAGCCGTTCCTTATTGTCAGTAATAGCTTTCAGCGACTGCTTTTCAATCTTAAAATTCAGTTGGGTAGCAAACCTGATAGCACGCATCATACGCAAAGGGTCGTCTGAATAAGTAATATCAGGGTCTAAGGGGGTACGAATGAGCTTTCGTTTTAAGTCGCCTAAGCCGTCAAAAGGGTCGATAAGCTCGCCAAAAGTATCTCTGTTCAGAGAGAAAGCCATTGCGTTGATAGTGAAATCCCTACGATTTTGGTCGTCTTGTAGCGTGCCACTCTCTACATAAGGCTTGCGTGAGTTTGCCTCATAGCTTTCACGGCGTGCCCCTACAAACTCAATATCCAAGCCATCGGCTTTAATCATTGCTGTACCAAAGTTTTTAAAAATCGATACTTTAGGAGCATTAGGCAATCGCTCAGCTACTTTTTCAGCCAACGAAATACCACTACCGATTGATACTACATCGATGTCTTTGGGAAGTTTTTTCTCTAATAAATAATCGCGTACAAAGCCCCCAATCACGTAACTTTCAACCGATATCTCAGCCGAAATATCGCTTATGAGTTTAAAAATAGGATTAGAAAGCGCTTCAGTATAGTTCATTAAAATTCGTTAATTGTTTTGCGAATGGCAACCAAACGCGTTAAAAGACCTTCAAGGAGATCGAGATGTAGCATATTTGCCCCATCACTTTTGGCGTTAGCAGGGTCAAAATGGGTTTCGATAAAAAGTCCATCAGCATTGTTCACAATAGCAGCGCGGGCAATGGTTTCAATCATATCTGGGCGACCGCCTGTTACCCCACTACTTTGGTTAGGCTGTTGTAGCGAGTGCGTAACGTCCATTACTACGGGAGCAAACTTGCGCATCGTCGGAATTCCGCGGAAATCTACTATCAAGTCTTGATAACCGAACATCGTGCCACGGTCAGTTATCAACGCTTTTTCATTGCCACTATCAAATACTTTTTGCACGGCAAATTGCATACTCTCAGGACTCATAAACTGACCTTTTTTCAAGTTTACTACCTTGCCCGTTTCGGCTGCTGCCACCACCAAATCAGTCTGGCGCACCAAGAAAGCTGGTATTTGCAGTACATCTACATATTCGGCAGCCATCGCCGCATCGCTCACCTGATGAATATCAGTAACAGTAGGAACATTAAAGGTTTGCCCTACTTTTTGGAGTATTTTTAGTGCCTTTTCATCGCCTATGCCCGTAAACGAATCTACGCGACTCCTATTGGCTTTCTTAAAACTCCCTTTAAAAATGTAGGATATATTCAGTTTATGAGTGATATTCACTATATGTTCAGCAATTTTCATCGCCATATCTTCTCCTTCTATAGCACAAGGTCCCGCTAAGAGAAAGAAATTATCTTCTTTGTTTATCATTTTGTTTAATTGTTAGGTATAATTCTTTGAGGTTAGTAGCTTTTTCGTAATTTTTTATTTGTCGATGAGGTTCGTACTGTTATTTGTCATTCATCATTGCCCAAATAACATCGCCCTAATATTAGTAGTAAACAAGTTTACTGCAATCGCTAAAAGTATAACTCCAAAAAGATTGTGAATTACGGTAATGCCCTGTTTTCCTAAAAACTTCTCTATTTTCTCCGAAGATTTAAGTACTACATACACAATAATCATATTAATGAGGATTGCCACTATAATATTCTCTACATAAAACTTTGCCCTAAGGGAGAGTACAGTAGTGAGTGCCCCTGCTCCTGCCACCATAGGGAAAGCCAAAGGGACAATAGAGGCAGTCTCAGGCGTAGTGCCTTTGTAGAGGGTGATACCTAAAATCATCTCTAAGGCGAGAAAAAAGAGAATAAATGCCCCAGCTACAGCAAATGCCTCAACCGTTACTCCAAACAAATTGAGTAATTGCTTGCCTATAAATAAAAACAGAATAAGCAAAATACCGGCTACAATAGCTGTTTTCTCAGATTGTATACGTCCTGCTTTTTTCCGCAGATTAATAATGATAGGCACACTCCCGATAATATCAACTACCGCAAAGAGCACCATAGTAGCGGAGACAATCTCCTTTACATCGAAATTCATAATCCAAAAAATTTATGCAAAAGTAGTAAAATAATTGCGAACGATGAAAAAAAAAATCTCCCAATTTGTTAATTAATTGATTTACCAATATTTCAATATAACTAAAAGATTGATTTCACCTACATCATAATATGATAAAAACACTTTCTTACAATTATCATAGCCTCATCTTTCCTTCGTCTTTTCTCTATTTCCCCTTGTACCTTGCACCGTTTTTTGTATGAACTTTGCCTAAGTTTCAAACTTTGGCAAAGTTGAAATCCACTAATAACCTTCTTTTTATCTATCTTTTAGCTTTAACTTACCTTCTCTTTTCCTTCGTCATTTGTTCGTTCTAGACCCACTGTAGAGCCACTGTAGAGCCACTGTAAACCCACTGTAGAGCCACTGTAGACCTACTGAAAAGCCACTTATTGTTCGATTATCCTATAAGTTTCCTATAAGTTTTGTATACTCCTCTCCTAATGTCATCATTAATTCACTTCACCCCAAAAAATGCTCGTCGTGCTACGACTGCTTGTCGTGCTACAATTGCCTGTCGTGCTACACCTGCCCGTGCGGCTCGCACCTGCCCGTGTGGCTCGCTCTACCTGTCTTTAATAAATAGAATACAGTAATGGTATCAAAAAATCTCAGAAAAATTTTAATATTTAGAAAATACAACGTACCTTTGTAGCGTTTTTAAAAGAAGATTATTTTAACTAATACAAACAAAATGAGTTATAGAATTGAAAAAGACACTTTGGGTGAAGTGAAAGTGCCAGCCGATAAATATTGGGGAGCACAAACAGAGCGTTCACGCAACAACTTTAAAATCGGTGCACCCGCTTCTATGCCGATTGAAATTATCCGTGGTTTTGCTTACCTTAAAAAAGCTGCCGCTTATGCAAACTTCGATTTAGGAGTGCTTTCAGCCGAAAAACGCGATGCTATCGCTCAAGTTTGCGATGAAATTCTCGAAGGCAAACTCAACGACCAATTCCCATTAGTAATTTGGCAAACCGGTTCAGGTACACAATCTAATATGAACGTGAACGAAGTGATTGCCAATCGTGCTCAAGTGTTGGCTGGTAAAAAAATAGGTGAAGGCGACCCCGTACTAAAAGCCAATGACGATGTAAACAAATCGCAATCGTCTAATGATACTTTTCCTACCGGTATGCACATAGCTTGCTATAAAATGGTAGTTGAGAAAACTATTCCTGGTGTTCAGAAACTACGCGATACTCTCGCTGCTAAATCTGAAGCTTTTAAAAATGTAGTAAAAATAGGTCGTACGCACCTTATGGACGCTACACCACTTACTTTGGGACAAGAACTTTCTGGCTACGTATCTCAACTCGACCACGGTTTGCGTGCTCTTAAAAACACATTAGCTCACCTTTCAGAATTAGCCTTAGGAGGTACAGCCGTAGGTACGGGGCTCAATACCCCTAAAGGTTACGACGTGAAAGTAGCTGAATACATTGCTAAATTCACCGGTCTACCTTTTGTAACCGCTCCTAATAAGTTTGAAGCTTTGGCTTCTCACGATGCAATTGTCGAAAGCCACGGAGCTCTTAAACAATTAGCCGTATCACTCAATAAAATTGCAAACGATATTCGTATGATGGCTTCAGGACCTCGCTCAGGTATAGGCGAAATCATCATTCCTGCTAACGAACCTGGTAGCTCTATTATGCCCGGTAAAGTAAATCCTACTCAATGTGAAGCTATGACAATGGTGGCAGCTCAAGTAATGGGTAATGATGTAGCCATTTCAATAGGAGGTACACAAGGTCATTATGAATTAAATGTATTTAAACCATTGATGGCTTCTAACTTCCTTAAATCAGCTGAGTTGATAGGAGATGTTTGCGTGTCATTTGAAGAACACTGTGCAAGTGGTATTGAACCTAATTACAAACGTATTAAGGAATTAGTAGATAACTCGTTAATGCTTGTTACAGCTCTTAACACTAAGATTGGCTATTATAAAGCAGCCGAAATAGCCCAAACGGCTCACCGCAATGGCACAACCCTTAAAGAAGAAGCTGTGCGTTTAGGTTATGTAACTCCGGAAGACTTCGATAAATGGGTACGTCCTGAAGATATGGTCGGAAGCCTTAAATAAGTAATATAAAAAGTTTATAATATTAAAAAAAGGGAAAGCTATCTAATTGATAGCTTTCCCTTTTTTATGTAAGTAACTGTATATTTCTTCTTATTTGTTAGGAATATGTTGCAATATCGCTAGTAAGAACTTCCAAAACTTCTGTACAGAAGCTATATTTACCTTTTCAGCAGGCGAGTGTGCCCCTTTGATAGTAGGACCAAAGCTCACCATTTCCATTTCGGGGTAATGGGTTCCTAAAATGCCACATTCTAAGCCTGCGTGGCAAGCTACTACATTAGGTGTTTCACCGAAGAGCGTTTTGTATTGTGCTTTTACAATCTTCAAGATTTCAGCATCTACTTTGGGCTCCCAACCTGGGTAACTACCGGTGTATTCTACTTCAAATCCAGCTAACTCAAAACTACTGCGAATCGTATCAGCCAAATCATATTTAGAAGTTTCTGAAGCCGAACGAGTGAGGCAATACACGTTTATTTCGCCGTCTTTAATTTGTACCCTTGCTACGTTATTGCTGGTTTCTACAAGGTCAGCAATCGTCTGACTCATTTTATACACCCCATTGAAAGCTGCGTAAAGAGCGCGTAATACATCTTCTTGTTCTTCTTCTTCCATTACTTTCTCAGGTACCGCAGTAGGTTCAAGTAATACTGTAAGAGTCGGTTCAGTTACTGAATACTCGTGTTGGAGTGCTTGGGCAAGCGTAGCTACTTCTTTTTTAAAAGCTACTTCGTCGTTTTTATTAATAGTTACCATCGCTACGCTTTCTCTCGGAATAGCATTGCGCAAACCGCCTCCATCTACACTTGCAATATGCAAACCAAATTTCTCAGTACAAGTGAATAATATACGGTTCATCAGTTTGTTGGCATTAGCATAACCCTTATGGATATCTGTACCACTATGTCCACCGTGCAATCCTTTTATGGTAAGTATATAGCCTACTGAATTATCAGGCGTATCTACCACATCGTACTCTCTAAACGCCGATACATCTACACCACCGGCACATCCTATATCAATTTCGTCGTCTTCCTCAGTATCTAAGTTGAGAAGAAAATCACCAGAGAGCAATCCGCCTTTGAGCCCTTTAGCACCCGTCATTCCTGTTTCTTCGTCAATAGTAAAGAGAGCTTCAAGAGCAGGGTGGGGGATATCCTTACTTTGTAAGATAGTCATAATACTCGCAACCCCAATACCATTATCGGCTCCCAAAGTTGTACCATCAGCACGTACCCAGTCGCCATCTACTAACATTTTGATACCTTCCATACTAAAGTCGAATACCGTATCATTGTTCTTTTGGTGTACCATATCAAGGTGCGATTGTAACACTACTGTTTTGCGGTTTTCCATTCCTGCCGTAGCGGGCTTTTTAATGATTACATTGCCCGTTTCGTCTTGGTAGGTATCAAGCCCTAAACTTTTGCCGAAAGCTACCATAAAAGCAATGACTTTCTCTTCTTTTTTTGATGGACGAGGCACAGCATTCAAGCTCGCAAAGTTCGCCCATAACTGTTTTGGTTCTAACTCTGTTATTTTCATTATATTTATTAATTATTAGTTTTTAGTCATCAGTTATCAGTTGTTAGTATTTAGTCGCTACCGCTTTTACCTTTTACCTTTTACTTTTTATTCACATACCCAGCTGTGAGCCCTCGCTGGCTTTACCTTTTATCTTTTACCTTTTACCTAATCAGAACCAGTACCCTATATTAAACAGCCATATCGCTTGTCTTATTTCAGGTGAGTAAGTGCACTTCAGTTCTATAGGACCTAAAAAGCTCTCAATGCTATATCCTATACCATACCCCGAATAGTCTGGGTATTTCTTCCACTCGAAACTCTCAAAAAGATTGTTGTCTGCTTTAGCAATATTCGCTAATAATAGCAAGTGTTGTTTCTTAAAGGGTTGGATATCTATTACCAATTCTGATTTTAAGTAGTTTTTAGCACCAATGCTCAAAAAATCATAGCCGTAAAAAGGTGAATAGTTTGTAAATACATTCTTGTTATACCCTCCTAAAAAGAAGTCTAATGAGTATATATTAGAGCCTCCTATGGTAACACCACCTTCTAATCCTACTCGTGCGCTCAATCTTGGCAAGATAGGAAAAGCAAATGATAACTCTGTTTTACCCGTTGTAAATTTGTTAAAATCTGAGTAGTTAGAGGCAAGTGCATAAAAATTGAACTGTGTATTGAAGTACACCCCTCTACTGGGGAAAAAGCTATTGTTAAAGCTGTCGTATTTAAGATAAGAATACAGACTGCCTATATGACTCTTTTCCGAATACGAAGTCGCTGAACTTATTGAATGCACTTGCTCAGTATCAAACTGTATTTTGCGGTGCTCTACTCCTAAGCCAAATACAAAACCATTACCCGAAAGTGTTTGCAAATACAGCTGATTTACCCAGTCGTAAGCCTCTACGTCCATTCGGTTGAGTTCCGACTGCTCTATTCGGTAGTTAGATAAGCGTTTTGTGTTCAGCTTTCGGTCGAATTGCACAAACTTAGACCGCAATCCATAACTGATGTAAAATCCCTTATCCACAAAATAATCAAACTGATAGCGTATGTTATCTCCTACAATAAGGTCGAGTGAAAGAAAATCACTGCTTTGTAAGAAATAGTTCCGAGTATAGTTCATCAAGAACCCTGTTTTTAGCAGATTGTCATAATGTATCCCAAATTTCAAAAAGGTGCGTTGCGGATTCTCTCTTAAATAAAAGTCTATATGTTCCCCTTCAAATGTGTGCCTAATCTGGTGATTGATAGAATGGAAATTGTTAGTAGCCATCAAGTTGTCGATTCCGTCGTTCAGTTGCTCGAACGAAATCTTACGGTTTAGATATTTCAAGTGTAGTTTACCGCGCAAATAACTACGTGAAAAGTGTTCGTTGTTATGAAAATGGACGTCTTTTAAGTAAAAGGAATCTATCTTTTGTATTCGTTCTCTTTCCTCTGTATGTTTTTGTTGAGTTGCAATCTCACGCAATCTTGGTAGAAAATGTTCCGCTGCTATTTTGCCATTGTTGATGATTGTCTCTCCTTTATCAAACGAAATAACGTTGAATCCCTCTATATCAGGTTTGATGTACACATCGGTCTCTTTTATTTTTTTTGGCATATTATCTATCATTGGGAAGGTAGTAATCTGCGAAAAAATACTCAAAAAAGAGTTAATCTCCTCTCGTTTTGCTAGCGGACTCTGTACATCTACCCCTATGATAATATCCATTCCTTTTTTCTTAACTTCGTCTACCGGATAATTATCGGCAATACCGCCATCGGTAAGCCATTTACCATCTATTTCTACCAAATCGAATAGCGAAGGAAACGAACCGCTTGCTTGTATTGCTTGAGGCAAGAAACCGTTTTCAAGTACTACGCCTTTACCTGTTTCTATATCCGTTGCTACACACAAGAAAGGAATGGGTAACTGCGAAAAATCATAGATTTCATTCACCGGATAGAGTAGTTTCACAAACTCGTTGTAGATGTTTTGTCCTTTTGATACCGCACGAGGCAACCCTACTTTGAAGTTGTTGAAAGGCAATGCTACTGCATAACGGTCGTATATATAGCGCTCGTGTAATGATTTAGCACGGCGTGAAGTCTTGTCTTGCAAGAGTTTATCAAAGTCTAACTGACGGAAGATAGAGTCCAACTCATTGGCTGAATATCCTGCCGCATACAAAGCTCCTACCATAGCCCCCATACTCGTACCCCCGATGTAATCGATGCGCACCCCTGCTTCTTCCAACACTTTTAGTACCCCTATATGTGCTAATCCTTTCGCACCTCCACCGCTGAGTACCAATCCCACTTTTAAATCCTTTTTGTGGGTAGTATCTTGCGCACGCAGAAGAGGACTACTAAGTATCAGAAATATGGTTGCTAAGAATATTCTCATCCAATGAATTGCTTTTTAAAACAGGTACAAAGGTATAAAATAATTAACAAATAACAATATAAAAATGAGGATTAATTTTTTAATCGCTCTATTTTACTCTCGATATGGTAATACCGTCCCGTATGGGGAGTAGCACTGTCTCTATACGAGGGTCTTTTTTTAGTTTTTGATTGTAAGCCATTAAGGCTTGGGTATGTTTATCCGAAGGCTTTACTTCTTGCACTACTTTACCACTCCACAACACATTGTCAGAGAGGATAATACCTCCTGAGTTCATTTTCTCTATCACCAAATCAAAATAATGAGCGTAATTCTGTTTGTCAGCATCTATGAAAACAAGGTCGAAAGTAGTGCTGAGAGTAGGGATAATATCGGTTGCCTTGCCTAAGTGTTGCACAATTTGCGCCCCATAGCCACTCCGGTCAAAAAACTCTCTTTGCAGGTCAGTGAGTTCCTCTTTGATGTCGATAGTATGTAAAACACCATCAACTGCCAACCCTTCTGCCAAACAGAGGGTTGCGTAGCCCGTGTAAGTGCCTATTTCCAAAATAGTTTTAGGCTGTATCAATTTAGAGAGCAAACTGAGGAAACGCCCTTGTAAATGACCGCTAATCATTCTCGGTTGCAGTACAGTAAGATGAGTGCGCCTACTGAGTTCTTGCAGTAAAGGGGGTTCGTTGTCAGTATGTTCGCAAGCGTAATTTTCTAAATCTTCTGATAAAAAGTGCATTGGTAAAATATTTTTTTGGCAAAGATAGCAATAATATTCAAAAAAGCTGTACCTTTGCCACAAAAGCCAAAGGTAGAGAAGATTGATAGAAATGTAGAAGAAGCGAGGTAAAGTACTTTTTATTTCCAATATAACAATAACTTTACTATACCTTTTCTTCGTTCATTGTTCATTTGCCCGTGTGGCTCGCACCGTCATTTGTTCGTCTTTTGTTCGTTCATTGTTCGTTCATTGTTCGTTCATTGTTCGTTCATTGTTCGTTCATTGTTCGTTCATTGTTCGTCTTCTGTTCGTCTTTTGTTCGTCTTTTGTTCGTCTTTTGTTCGTTCATTGCTTATTTGCTAGTGTGGCTCACACTGTTTATCACATAAGATTTCGTATAATCCCTCCTAACTCACCATTAACCATTAATCATTAACCATTAATCATTAACCATTAATCATTAATCATTAGTTTAGAAAAGAGTTACTATGAAAGCACTTGTAATTGTAGATGTTCAAAACGATTTTATGCCTACCGGTACATTACCTGTACCCCAAGGCGACCAAATAATTCCCTTTATCAATGCCGAAATGACACAAGGGTATGACCTTATTGTTGCAACACAAGATTGGCACCCTGCTACTCATAAAAGTTTTGCAAGTCAGCACGCAGGTAAAAAGCCTTTTGAAGTAATACAGCTCGGAGGTATCGACCAAATACTGTGGCCAGACCACTGTGTGCAAGGTACTTTCGGAGCTGAACTGCATAAAGATTTAGATATTCGCCCCATTGCAGCCATTTTTCGCAAAGGAATGAACCCCGAAGTGGATAGCTACAGTGCTTTTTTTGATAATAATAAACAGAACAACACAGGATTACACGGTTTTTTGCAAGACAAAGGCATTACAGAACTCGTATTTTGTGGCTTAGCAGGTGATTTTTGTGTAGCTTATAGTGCCAATGATGCCAAAGCCTTAGGCTATAAGGTAAGTTTGTTCGACAAAGGTATAAGGTCAATCAATTGCTAAAAAATAAATATTAAAAGAATAATATGTTAAAAATAGAAGTGAAATATATTGCTTATATAATATTAGCTGTGGCTTTTGCGGGTTGTGACACACCTTTCTTCTCTCCAAGAGAAAACTACCAAACACCCTTTGAGCAAACTGATGGTACCAAGAGCTCATCATATCAGGAAGTAATAGACTACTACAAAGATTTATCGAAAGAATTTGCATCTATTTCCTTTAAAACAATGGGGCAAACCGATAATGGTCAGCCGTTGCACTTGGTAATCTACAGTCCCGATGCCGAGTTTAATCTCTCCAAGTATCACAAAGATAGAACTATTGTTTTTATCAATAATGCTATTCACGGCAACGAACCTGATGGAGTGGACGCTACTATGTTGCTCTTTCGTAATTTGGCGCAGAATGAAATCAAGCTTTCCAAAAATGTGATAGTAGTAACTATCCCAGTGTACAATATAGGCGGAATGCTCACAGGTAAGAAAAATAGTGAAGCAAACTACAATTTGAACTGCGATTTTGTAAAAGCTGATGTAGAAAATACCTTGTCGTTTGCTAAAATCTTACAAGAAGTACAGCCAGATATCTTTATTGATAACCACGTAATTGATGTAGCTAATGCTCCTTATGTGTTAAGCTATTCTACCTCACAAATTGAGAAGTTAGGCGTTTTTACAGGAGGTTATGTACGTGATGCTTTATTGCCACGTCTCTCTCAGCAGTTAGAAAAAAGACAACTCCCTTTCCAAAGCGATAGTTTGAGAACCCCTTTTAAGCAATTAACCTTATC
This sequence comes from Capnocytophaga sp. G1920, assembly GCF_051417515.1. Taxonomy (NCBI): domain Bacteria; kingdom Pseudomonadati; phylum Bacteroidota; class Flavobacteriia; order Flavobacteriales; family Flavobacteriaceae; genus Capnocytophaga; species Capnocytophaga sp. G1920. The sequence continues at coordinate 149,191 of NZ_JBPRKH010000002.1, read as the reverse complement.
CTCACACCCCGATATTCCTCGATATGCCACTGGTTATGTCAGCTTGTGGAATTGTATGAGTATCCGCATTAATACTAATAGACAGAAACCCTACAAAAAACGCGTAGAAGCTAACTATGAGATGATGAAAAACCTTGTAGAAATAGCCGATGCTGACAATCAGTATATCAAGCAAGTAAAAATCAAACAAACAGAGGCTGATAATGCACAAAAAGAATATTCGTTGGAATGGGAAATAGATTCTACTCAATATACAAAAGTAGATGAAAAACCTCTTTACAATCATTTTAAACCCGTGCAGAGTGTTAGTATTCCTCAAAGTTATATCGTCCCTAAAGTATGGCAAAGAGTAATTGACCGCCTAAAAGCTAACGGTGTAGCAATAACAGAAATAGAGAAAGATACGCTGATGAATGTAACATCTTATCGCATTGAGAGTTTTAAAACTTATACCTATCCGTTTGAGGGGCATTATTTACATCACCAAACACAAGTGAGTCCTCAGAAAGAAAAAGTACAACTTTACAAAGGCGATTATCTTATTGAGGTAGCGCAACCCGCTAAACACTATCTGTTAGAAACCTTAGAACCTCAAGCACCTGATTCTTTCTTTAATTGGAACTTTTTTGATAGTGTTTTAGGGAAAGAAGAAGGTAAAAATGCACCTATTTACCCTATTTACCGAAAAGAATAATTAATAATTTTAAAATAGCAATATTATGAAACCATTATTATTTATTTTATGTGTCTTGCCTACTTTTTCCATAGCGCAAGACCTAACCGTAATGACTTATAACATTCGTTGCGAAGTTCCTCAAGATGGTGTAAACGCCTGGACTGATGGCAATAGGAAAGAAAAGGTATTTACAGTGCTTACAGAGGCAAACCCCGATATCTTTGGAGTACAAGAAGCCTTACCACACCAACTCAAATTCTTGGAAGAGCGTTTCCCTACTTATCAGCGTGAAGGCGTAGGGCGTGACGACGGTAAGGGAGCGGGTGAACATTCGGCTATCTTCTTCAAAAAAAGTCGTTTTACCTTGCTCGACAAAGGAAATTTTTGGCTTTCTCAAACTCCAGAGGTGCCTTCCTTAGGCTGGGACGCTACTTGCTGTAACCGCATTTGCTCTTGGGTAAAACTCAAAGATAAAAAGACGACCTTTTGGGTGTTCAATCTCCATTTCGACCACGAAGGCAAAGTAGCTCAGGTACAAAGTGCTGATTTGGTTTTACAGAAAATTAAAGAGATTGCCAAGAGCGGGAAAGTCATCTTAATGGGTGATTTCAATCTTCCTACTGAGCACCCTGCCGTGCAAAAAATAGCATCTCAGTTGTACGACACTCAGTTATCACCCACTAATAAAACACCTAATATGGGTACTTTCAATGCTTTTAAAACCGATGAACCTTTAAAAGGACATATAGATTTTATCTTTGTTCAGAAGTCTATAAAAGTAAAACAATATAAAATTATAGAAACCCGCATCGATGGTCTCTATCCTTCCGACCATTTGCCTGTATGGGTAGAATTACAACTGAAATAAACTTTTTAAAACAGTATGAAACAGTATTTATCTGACCGTATCAACGCTATGGAAGTATCGGCTACCTTAGGAATGGCAGCCAAAACACGTGAACTAAAAGCCGAAGGCAAGGACATCATTGGTCTTAGCTTGGGTGAACCCGATTTCGATATCCCTGATTTTATAAAAGAAGCAGCTATCGAGGCAGTACAACAGAACTACAGCAAATATACTCCTATCGATGGTTATTTGGAATTGAGAGAGGCAATTTGCGAAAAGTTCAGACGCGACAATAACCTTCATTACAAGCCTTCACAAATAGTAGTATCTACGGGAGCTAAACAATGCTTGGCAAATGTAGCCTTGGCGATGCTCAATCCCGGTGACGAGGTGATATTTCCTGCTCCTTATTGGGTGAGTTATAAGGAAATAGCTAAAATGGCAGGAGGCGTTCCAATAGAGGTTCATACAACCATTGAGAACGACTTCAAAATAACTCCAGCTCAGTTGGAAGTAGCTATTACTCCTAAAACTAAAATGGTATGGTTTAATACCCCTTGTAACCCCAGTGGTTCTATATACAGCAAAGAAGAATTAGAAGCTCTAGCCGTAGTGCTTAGAAAACACCCTAACATCTTTATTCTCTCTGATGAGATTTATGAGTATATCAACTTCACCAATGAGAGAGTAACTAGTGTAGCCGAAATCGACGGACTTTATGAACGTACCATCACCGTAAATGGAATGTCCAAAGCCTTTGCAATGACCGGCTGGCGCATAGGTTATATGGGAGCCCCTGAATGGATTGCTAAAGCTTGTACCAAAGTACAAGGACAAATAACCAGCGGAGCTAATGCCATAGCTCAACGCGCTTCTATCACTGCTCTGAAAGCACCTAAAAGCAAAATACAATATATGGTAGACGAGTTTAAAAGGCGTAGAGATTTAGTATTACAACTTCTAAGTGAGATTGACGGATTCAAACTCAACGTCCCCGAAGGTGCCTTTTATGTGTTCCCCGATGTATCGTCTTTCTTTGGCAAAACCCTAAGAGGTCGCAATATCCATAACGCAACCGACTTCTCTTTGTATCTGTTAGAAGAAGCAATGGTAGCTACTGTTACAGGTGAAGCCTTTGGTGATGCTAATTGTATTCGCTTTTCGTATGCCGCTTCTGAGAAAGACCTACGAGAAGCTATAAGACGTATAAAAGAGAGTTTGCAATAATTAAAAACACTTTTTCAGTTTTGGTTTGCACATTCAATTAAAAATAGTACTTTTGCGCCTAAAAAATAAATGACTAAAGAATCATTGTAAAATTAAAGTAGTGTTATGGCAATAGCAGATAGCAAGACTATTAAATACTTAAAGTCTTTTTACATAAAGGATTATCTTATTATCATCTTAGGGCTTATATCATATGCGATAGGAATTACAGGCTTTATAATGCCTAATGGGATAGTAACAGGAGGTTTGGCAGGTATCTGTCTTATCCTAAATTATAAGTTAGGAGCCGACCTGGCTATTACCTATTGGATTATCAACTTTATACTCTTGGTGATAGGCTTTAAAGCAATGAGTAAGCAATTCACCTACCGAACACTCATCTCTATAACTATTCTATCGGGATTGATTTGGGCTGGGAAAGAGTATTTAATGCCTTACTTTATAGAACACCCTCCTTTGAGAGACGACTTCTTAAATGTAATTATGGGAGGATTGCTATGCGGTACGGGTTTAGGATTGGTTTATTCAGCTAACGGAAGTACAGGAGGCACTGATATAATAGGCTTTGTTATCACTAAGTATTACAGCATCAGTATAGCGCGTATTCTTTTGGTGGTGGACGTGTGTATTGTGCTATCGTCTTTCTTCATTTTGGAACGCCAAGACAATTCACTCGAAAAGACTATTTATGGACTTATCCTCTTACCTCTGATGTGGCAGATGGTAGAAATTGTTATCAATGGAGCAAGACAGTCGGTGCAGTTGTTTATCTTCTCTAAACACTATGATGAGATAGCGAATCACATCAATAGTGAACTCAAACGCGGTTGTACTATTATCGATGGGATAGGTTGGTATTCTAAATCCTCACAAAAAATAGTGATTGTAATAGCTCGCCGTACAGAGGCTACTTCTATCTTCCGTTTGGTGCGAACAATAGATCCTGCTGCCTTTGTAACGAAGACTAACGTAATGGGGGTTTATGGTAATGGTTTTGATAAATTAAAGTAAAATATTTTTCAGGTTTTAGAAAAAGTACTATATTTGCACGTTCAAAACAAAAAAGAATGATTCAGAGAATACAAACTATTTATATGCTGTTGGTAGTGATTGTAGCTACCGTAGCCGTCCCGATGCTTTTCAGTATAGATTGGCTTAGGAGTATCTTATTAGGGATAACAGCAATATTGGCTCTATACACCATATTTAAATATAAGAAAAGAAGTGTTCAGCAGTGGCTTAACTGGCTGAACGTCCTTATAAATTTTACTTTACTAGGAATATTTGTATATCGAATGCTAAACTCATCTGGAGAAGGCTTGCTTTCGGAGAAAGGTGTTGGGGTTTTCGTACCCGTGCTTTCTATCGTTTTTTTGTTTTTAGCCAACAAGGCTATCAGACGGGACGAGAAGCTCGTAAAATCAGCAGACCGATTGCGATAGACCTATAATCTTAGTAGTGTTGTGCGTTAAAAAAATCCTAAGTGTTTAAACTTAGGATTTTTTTATTATCTTTGTGCCCTATTTATTAAATAAATCAGATAATGAAAAGAACATATGCAGGTATTCCAACAGAAAATGCAACGCTGGAAAACTCGAAAGTAATGCTGGTAACAGTACCTTATGATGGTACATCTACTTGGGGTAAAGGAGCCGATAAAGGACCTGAATTGTTTTTAGATGCCTCAGAAAATATGGAACTATACGATATTGAAACAGATACCGAGCCTTATCTCAACGGAGTGTTTTTAGCAGGTGAAATAAGCGAAAACAGTTCGCCTGAGGCAATGACACAAGCGGTTTATGAAAAGACACAAGAACTATTGAAGCACGAAGATAAGCTTTTTACTCTTTTTGGTGGAGAACACTCAGTGTCTATTGGTTCTATACGTGCCGTAGGTGAAAAGTATGAAAAACTCACAGTATTGCAACTTGATGCCCATACTGATTTGCGCCCTGAGTATCACGGTTCGACCTCTAATCACGCTTGTGCTGTATTTGAAGCTAACCAAAAACACAAATTGGTACAAGTAGGTATTCGCTCGATGGATGTAGAGGAAAAGCAATATTTACCAAAAGGACGAGTATTTTTTGCTCACGAAATAGCTAAAAACAAAGAGTGGGTTGAAGATGTACTTGATAAGGTATCGGGGAATGTATATATCACGATAGATTTAGATGCTTTCGATCCTGCTATCGCACCTTCAACAGGCACTCCTGAACCAGGAGGATTGCAATGGTATCCTACTCTTAAACTCTTACGTAAAGTGTTTAAAAAATGTAATGTGGTAGCGTTTGACATTGTAGAACTAATGGATAGTCCGCAGGCTAAGCCTACAGCTTTCTTGGCAGCTAAACTTTATTACAAGATGTTAGCTTATTATTTTAAATATAGAAGTAAGAAAAAAGAGAATAAAAGTATAGAAGAGTTTTTTGCAAAGAAGGGATAAATTAATGATTATAAATAACAAAAGAGGCTATTTGATTTTTCAAATAGCCTCTTTTGTTTATCCTTTTAGTACTTGATGTAAGAATTTATCGAAAATAATCTTAAACCATTCAGTATACCGATGCGGGTGCTTAGCAATATCTTCCTTTATCTTTTCTGGAAGTTCCCAACGCCAATCGGCTACTTCTTCAGGGTTGATAGTAGGGGAGGCGTTATAGTATCCTATGAGAATATGGTCGAGTTCGTGCTCTGTAAGCCCGTTATCAAAAGGGGCTTTGTAGATAAAACTCAATATATCGGTAAGTTCTGTAACAAACCCCATTTCTTCTTGTAAGCGACGCTTACCTGCTTCAATAGTTGTCTCGCCCTGACGTGGGTGACTGCAACAAGTATTCGTCCACAAGTTAGGCGAATGATATTTGCTCGCAGCTCTTTGTTGTAACATAATCTCCCCTTTATCGTTGAGTATAAATACCGAGAAAGCCCTATGTAATAAGGCTTTTTGGTGTGCTTCAAGCTTCCCCATTAAGCCTATGGGAGTATCGTGTTCGTTCACTAATATTACTTGTTCTTCCATATTTGCAAATAGGAGTACTTATTTTACTTCCATTCTATCGCCTTTTTCAATTCCCCATTTATCGGACAATCCTCCATTGATTTCTAATACATACATAGCGGGTTTCTCTGAGGGTAAAGAGGTTTCGTCGTAAGGGCGAGCGTTTTTAGCTATACTTACCACCTTTTTATCTTTATCTAAATAGATGATATCCAAAGGTATTTCAGTATTTCTCATATAGAAAGAACGAGGAGCTTCTTCTGGAAAAATAAACCACATTCCTTGATGTTCGTCCATTGAAGAGCGGTACATTAGCCCTAAGGCACGCTCCTCATCGTTTTTAGCAAATTCAACTTCAATAGTTTGGATAAGAGAGTCGTTTTTGAAGATAGAGAGTTCACCGTCTCGAGTAAAATCAATATCTTGAGGAGTGATTTCTATTTCTTGCACTCTATTACTCTCATTAGAGAAGAAACGAGGTAAAATAAGGGCAATAGCTGCTAAGGCTACCAATACTAATGCTACAGTTACAAAGTGTTTTCTAAAAAATTGCATTCTAATTATAAAATTTAAATTTTAACTCTAATTAAGTTCTAAAATGTTCACAGAATTAATATTAATACTTACGTGTTTTGATGTGATTTCTGAATAACAAGTAGAAACCTGCTAAGATAAATGGAATACTGAGCCACTGACCAGTAGAGAGCAAGCCGAGAGAGCTTTCGAAACCTCCTTGACTTTCTTTTACAAATTCCACTGCAAAACGAATACTCCACAAGAGTACTAAAAATAGTCCAAAGATGAAGTAAGGTTGGTCTTTTTTGTCAGTTTTCCAATACACGTACCACAATACCCAAAACAAGCAAAAATAGCCAAAGGCTTCGTATAATTGTGCAGGGTGTTGGTAAGGGATAGAAGCTAAAATATCAGCATAACGAGGGTCGTGAGCAATGAGTTTATAAGCAGTTTGAGGGTCGGTTTGTTCAGTAATAGCCATTGCTCGACGGGGAGAGATAGCTCCGCCTTGTACAAACTTCACCCCTAACGGATAAGTATTGCTTACTATTTTGCCGTTGATTTCGGAATTAAAAAAGTTACCAAAGCGCACAAACATACCTCCGATAGTGATAGGAATCACCACGCGGTCTAATATCCACGATAGGCTAATATCTTTATACTTACGCACATACAGTATCATTGCGATAATAATACCTACGGCAGCTCCGTGACTTGCTAAACCTGAAAAGCCTGTAAGCTCCCAACCGCCACCGGGTTTCTCTTTAATAGGTAAAAAGATTTCGAGCAAGTGGTCTTTGAAATAATCCCAATTGTAAAATAAGCAATCGCCTAAACGTGCGCCTACTAAGGTAGCTATAGCGGTATAAACGAACAAGGTGTCCAGTTGTTGTACTGTTTTGCCTTCGTTGAGGTATATTTTTTTAGTGAGAAACCACCCCAAGCTAAAAGCCACAATAAACATCAAGCTGTAATAGCGAAGTGAAAAAGTACCTATAAAAGGTAGGTTTAAAGAGGCGAGAATCTCATTAGAATTCCATATAAAATTTAAAGCAATCATTAGTATTTATTTTTGAGATGCAAAAGTACGATTTTTATTTAAAACGACAAGTTATTTATAAAATTAATACCGAGTTAATACCAATAATACTAATAATACCAAAGTTAATACTAGAAATGCCAATAATACTAATAATGATGATTGAGTGAATAGAATAGGGCGGATTAGGGCTTGGGGTAATGAGCTAAAATGTACTGAGATTTTTCTGTTAAAGAATATTAAATACCGCAGATTTTTTAAATTTATACCACAAGGTCTTATTTTAAACCTCAAAAACACAAAATATTGATAAACAATATATTGGTTTAATTTTTATCTTTTACTTTTGAGCCATCTCAACCGAAGGAAGAGCGAAGGTAAGGCGAACCTAAACCGAAGCTAAGGCGAAGATAAGCCCTTAGTATGCTGTATATCAACTCATAAAAAACGCTCTTCTTATTATTGAGAAAAAAGTGTTAAAATGGGGTATATTGCGAGAAAAACGCAAAAAAACTTTGTAACATAGAACAACCATTAGCAAAGTTACCGAATACAAACCAATGACAAATATTTGCTTTTGAGTTTGAATTGCTATATCTTTGCACTTTGGAATTAATTGTTAATCATTTATCAGTAACCATTAAATAAATGCTTAGAATAGAAAATATCAGTAAACAATACGGCGACTATACGGCTTTAGACGATGTGTCGTTACATATCCCTAAGGGGAGTATCTTTGGTCTGCTGGGACCTAATGGGGCGGGAAAAACCTCACTGATACGTATTATCAACCAAATTGTATTGCCCGATGCGGGTAAGGTGTTCTTCGACGGAGAACTGTTACAACCTAAGCATACGGCACAAATAGGCTATTTACCCGAAGAGCGTGGTTTGTACAAAACGATGAAGGTAGGTGAGCAGGCTTTGTATTTAGCACAACTGAAAGGATTGAGCAAGGAAGAAGCTAAGGAGCGACTTAAATTTTGGTTTAACCGCCTTGATATTGGCGATTGGTGGCACAAAAAAGTACAAGAGCTCTCCAAAGGTATGGCACAGAAAATTCAATTTTTGGTAACTGTACTTCACAACCCTAAACTGCTGATATTCGACGAGCCTTTTAGCGGTTTCGACCCCATTAATGCCAATATTATCAAGGACGAAATTCTATACTTACGGGAGCAAGGAGCAACGATTATCTTCTCTACTCACCGAATGGAATCGGTTGAAGAGTTGTGCGACCATATTGCGCTAATCAATAAATCACGTAAGATATTAGATGGTAAGCTCATCGACATTAAGAGGGCTTATAAAAACAACTTGTATGAAGTAGGTTTAAAAGTTGCTGAAGAGCAGAAAACAGCTCTCTTAGCTGAACTTAAAAGCCAATTTGAAGTGAGTGAGACAAATTTTAAAACGCTATATGACGAGTTAAAATTACATATCCAGAAGAAAGAGGGACAAACGGCTAACGATTTGTTGCAATACCTCACTACACGTGCCGAAGTAACGCACTTTGTAGAGTCTATCCCCTCAGTAGATGAGATTTTTATATCGACCATTAATAAATTGAAAGAATAGTATAAGATGTCTGAAAGGTTTTCCGCTATAACGGAGTAAGTGAATAAAGAGAGGGAAGGTTCTTTATTGAATATAGATTTTTAACCTCCTCCGTTCTCCCTCCAAAGGGAGGCAGTCCGTAATCAAACCTCCAAAAGGAGGAGCTGTAGCGACGCAAAAGAGACTTTTAGATAGCATAAATTGACAAATTAAGATGAAATACTTAGGAATTATTACTCGAAGAGAGTACTTAAATAAAATACGTAATAGGTCGTTTGTAATAATGACGTTTGTAAGTCCGCTGATAGTGGTTATCTTTGCGCTTGTGATTGGTTTTTTGACTAACGTAAACAATAAGAGCAAGGCTAAGGATATTGTGATTGTAGACGAGAGTGGACTCTATGCCAACACTTTTGAGAATACCGAGACTATTCAGTACGAATATCTCAGCAATGTTTCACTCAAAGATGCCAAAGCCGAAGTGTTGGCAAAAAGCAAATACGGATTGTTGTATATCCCTGATAAAGGCGACCAAAATATTGCTTTTTATAGTGAAGAGTCGCCTTCGTTATCTCTTACCAGTGAGCTTACTAATGCTATGGAGCGGACACTCTTTCAGCATAACCTTACTAAAAAAGGGATTGACAAAAAAGAGATAGATGCCGCTAAAACGCATATAAGCATACAAATGGAGAATTTTACGGGAGAGAAGACCTCGGAGTTGGATAACGTAATGAAAATAACCATTGGAGGCATAGCGGGGTATCTTATTTTTATGTTTATCATCATCTATGGTAATATGATAATGCGCAGTGTGATAGAGGAGAAAACCAATCGCATTGTGGAAATCATTATCTCATCAGTTAAGCCTTTTGAACTAATGTTAGGCAAGATATTGGGTACTTCATTAGCAGGTCTTACCCAGTTTGCGATATGGATAGTTATAGGAGGTGTACTGTTGGCATTGGCACCCTCCTTTTTTGAAGTAAATACCTCTGCACAAGCGGTACAAGGAGCGGGTAACGTATCGGAAATCAACAATATAGTGGCTACCTTGTACCATTTCCCTTTTGCGGAAACCTTTGTGGTGTTCCTATTGTTCTTCATAGGAGGTTATTTGTTATACAGTTCGCTTTATGCGATGATTGGCGCAATGGTAGACAACGAAACTGATACACAACAGTTCCTAATGCCTATATTATTACCGCTAATATTAGCCTTTTATGTAGGTATGTTCTCGGTAATTGAAGAGCCTCACGGTACGATTTCGGTAGTATTTTCATACATACCTCTCACTTCGCCCGTAGTAATGTTGATGCGTATACCGTTTGGGGTAGCGTGGTGGGAAGTACTGATTTCTCTCGTTATTTTGTATCTCACTTTCTTTGCGGTCATTAAATTAGCATCTAAGATATACCGCATTGGTATCTTGATGTACGGCAAAAAAGCTAGCTATAGAGAGGTATGGAAATGGCTCAAAATGAAGTAAAATGAAGATAAAAAATCAATATATCAACCGCGAATTGAGTTGGCTAAAATTCAATGCACGCGTACTTCAAGAGGCAGCCGATGAGCGAGTGCCCCTATTGGAGCGTTTGCGTTTTGCGGGTATCTTCTCCAACAACTTAGATGAGTTCTTTAAAGTGCGTTATGCTACTGTAAAACGAGTGGCGATGAACGAAACCTCAGACAAAGAACTGGGGGTACACGCCAAAGAGCTCTTGGAAGAAATTACCAAAGAGGTAATACAACTACAAGAAGAGAGCTTGAAAATTATTGCCACTATTACCAAGGAATTGGAGAAAGAGCAGATATTTATAGTAGATGAAAAAACGTTATTACCTGAGCACGAATCCTTTGTAAATACCTATTTCTACGACAAAGTACGCCCCGCCCTCTTTACTATTATCCTTAACGATTTAGAGAAGTTCCCACAACTGAAAGACGATGTGGCGTATTTGGCAGTGAAAATGACCCTAAAAGAAGAAGACGAAAAAACCTCAGGAGTACAAAAGTTCTTTTCATCACGTGTTTATAAAGAAAAAATACAGTATGCCCTTATTGAGTTGCCTGCTACCCTCGACCGTTTTATAGAGTTGCCTCAAATAGGAGATAAGCATTATATTATTATGCTTGATGATGTGATACGCTTTTGCTTGCACAAGATATTTAACATTTTCAATTACGAATCGCTTACGGCAAATATGATTAAAATCACTCGTGATGCCGAGTTGGACATAGACGATGATTTGAGCAAGAGCTTTATCGAGAAACTCTCGACCAGTATAGAAGACAGACGCAAAGGCGAGCCGGTGCGCTTTGTGTACGACAAGATGATAGACAAGGACACCTTGCAATTTTTATTAGAGAAAATGGGTATTATGAAAACCGACAGCGTAATCCCAGGAGGGCGCTACCATAACCGCCGCGACTTTATGAACTTCCCCAGCTTAGGGCGTAAGGATTTGACATATGCCTCTATACAGCCACTACCTGTACAAGGACTCACCTCAGAAGAGAGTTTGCTAAAGAAAATTGCCGAAAAAGACTATTTGCAATACACGCCTTACCATACTTTTTCTAACATTATATGGTTTTTGAGGGAAGCTGCCCTTGACCCTAAGGTAAAATCGGTGAAAATAACCATTTATCGTTTGGCAAAGAACTCGCAAGTAGTTAATTCACTTATCAATGCAGTGAAAAATGGCAAACAAGTAACCGTACAGATAGAATTGCAAGCTCGTTTTGATGAAGAATCGAATATACGATATGCTGAACAGCTAAAAGCAGAAGGTGTAAAAGTCATCTTCGGCGTACGCGGACTGAAAGTACACAGTAAAATATGTGTGATTGAACGTAAAGAAGGTAAAGAACTGAAACGTTATGGATTTATCAGCACTGGTAACTTCAATGAAACTACTGCTAAAATCTATACTGATTATACGCTTTTTACTGCCAATCAGGAGATACTCAAAGAAGTGAACAAAGTGTTCAACTTCTTTGATGCCAACTACAATGTGCAAAAATTCAAGCATCTAATAGTGTCTCCACACTATACCAAAAAGCAACTCAAACACCTGATAGACGAAGAAATTAAGAATGCTAAGGCGGGCAAAGAGGCGTATATCAAACTGAAGATGAATAACATTACTAGCTACAAGATGATAGACAAGCTATACGAAGCCAGCCGTGCAGGAGTAAAAATACAAATGATTGTACGTGGTATTTGCTGTTTAGTGCCTGGCATTGAAGGAATGAGTGAGAATATAGAGGTAATAAGTATAGTTGATAAGTTCTTGGAGCATCCACGTTTGTTTATCTTTGCCAACGGAGGCAACCCTAAATTCTACATCTCTTCAGCCGACTGGATGACACGCAATATTTTATTCAGAGTAGAAGTAGGTTGCCCTATTTACGACAAAGCAATACAGCAAGAGTTGATAGACACCTTCGAAATAAGTTGGGCAGACAATGTAAAAGCACGTATAATTAACCAGGCACAGGACAACACCTACCGCCCTCATACTACCCCTTCTTTGCGCTCACAGGTAGCCTTATACGAGTATTATCAGCATAAAAATAAGCGCACCAAATAGATGAAAAGACCTCAAATAAAATTAGCACAATACGTAATAGAAGCCTGTAAAGCCAAACAATTAAAGCACATTGTTATTTCACCAGGGTCGCGCAATGCCCCTCTGACTATTGGCTTTGCCAACGACCCTTATTTTAACTGTTACAGCATCGTAGATGAGCGTTGTGCTGCTTTTTTTGCCTTGGGCATTGCTCAGCAATTACAGCAACCTGTGGCAGTGGTGTGTACATCGGGCTCTGCCTTGCTGAATTACTATCCCGCTTTTTCAGAGGCTTTTTACAGCAATATACCATTAGTGGTCATCTCAGCCGACCGTCCGTCGAGCAAAATAGATATAGGCGACGGGCAAACCATACGTCAGGTGAATGTACTGGCAAACCACAGTGCCTACAATGCCAATCTATCCGATAAAGCACATAGCGATAAAAGCAATTTTTACGAGCTAAACAGGGCACTGAATACAGCTATAGAGGAGCAATTGCCGGTACACATCAATGTACCTTTTGAAGAACCCTTATACCTCACTACGGAAGAGCACTATCCTTTTAAGAATATAGCTGCAAAACCTCAGAAACCTATTATTAATAAGGGAAAAGTCACTGATTTTGTGAAACATTGGAACGCTTCAGCTAAAAAAATGGTATTAGTAGGAGTGTTGGCTCCTAATAGTGTAGAAGCACAATATGTAGAATGGCTTGCTAAAGATCCTTCGGTATTGGTATTGACAGAAACTACATCTAACTTGCACCACTCCCATTTTATTCCTTATATAGATAAATTGCTCACTTATACTGAAAGAGACCCAGCTCTAAAAGAAGCCTTACGACCTGATTTATTACTTACTTTTGGAGGCTTGGTAGTTTCCAAAAAGATAAAACAGTTCTTACGTAGTTATAAACCTACTTATCACTATAATGTAGATTTGCACAAAGGTTATGATTCATATTTCTGTTTAACAGCTCATTTTAAAGCGGATATCAATACTTTTTTGAGGGAGGTAATCTCTAATTTGGTTAATGTTTCTTCCGTATATCAACAGCAGTGGTTAGAGGTGAAAAACGAGATACAGCAAATACATTTAGAGTATATCAGCCAAACGCCTTTCTCCGATTTTAAAGTGTACAGTGAGGTATTCAGTAATATTCCTAATGATTATATTATACAGATAAGCAATAGTTCTGCAATTAGGTATGCCCAACTGATAAAAGCCCACCCTTCTTGGAAGGTGTTTTGCAACCGAGGTACTAGCGGTATCGACGGTAGTATGAGCACTGCTATTGGGGCTGCTGTAGGAAGCGCATCGCCCACAGTGTTCATTACAGGTGATTTGAGTTTCTTTTACGACAGCAATGCTCTTTGGAACAAATATATTCCACAAGACTTTAGAGTGATTCTCCTCAATAATCAAGGTGGAGGCATTTTCAGAATACTACCCGGTGATAAAGTTGATCCTAACTTTGAATACTTCTTTGAGACACCTCATAGGCTTACAGCAGAACATTTTTGTAGAATGTATGGCATTAGCTATCAGTTAGCAACTAATCTATCTGATTTACAGAAAGATTTAAGTAATTTCTTCGAAGTATCAGAGAGACCTAAGCTGTTAGAAATCCATACACCAAGAAAAATAAATGATAAAGTTTTGTTAAAATATTTTGAGGTATTGAAAAAATGACTACCTTTACCGCATTAATAATTTTAAATATAAAAAATTATGAGCAAACGTGATGAATTAATTGCTGTGTACACCCAAGATTTGAAAGAAAAATGTGGTGAAAAGAACCCAGATGTAGCGTTCTTAACAAAAGTAACTGTAGGCTTAGGTCCTTCTATCTACAACGCCGATGCTTCTAAAGTATCAGGCTCTGACCAAGCAGAGTTAGACCGTGTAAAACAAAACTTCCTAATCAAAAAATTAGGTTTGAAAGACGGTCCTGAGTTAGACAAAGCTATTGAAGCTGTGTTAGAAAAATATGGTAAATCAAACAGAAATAAGCACCGTGCAGTTGTTTATTATTTGTTGGCTAAACACTTCAAAAAAGAAAGCGTTTATAACAAATAAAAGATTTTTTAAAAAGAACAAGAGGCTATCCAATTCAGATAGCCTCTTATTTTTTATGTAGATATTTTTGGAAAGAACATTCATATCTCAAATAAATAGTAATTATTCCACCAAATAACTTACCCGAATAGCACGAAAGTTGCTGATAGCTTGAAAACTGTTTTCAATACGCTTGATATGCTCTTTAGTGTGACGTAAAGAGACTTCGGAGGGGTGTACTTTCACCAAAACATCTTTCAGATATTCATTTCTAATACGCGAAATAGGAGGGAATTCAGGACCTAAGACGTTTATTCCCCTTTGAGAAGCAAAAACTTCACGAAGTGTATTAGCAAACCACTCAGCACTTTCATTTACTTGGTTAAAATTACTGTGTTTGAGAGTTATTTTTATCATTTGTACAAAAGGAGGATATAAAAAGGATTGGCGTTCCTCTATCTGACTTTGATACATTCCTCTGAAATCATTTTGTAATACTTGCTGAATTACGGGGTGCTGTGGGTTATAGGTTTGTATCAATACTTTTCCTTGTTGGGCACTTCTTCCCGCACGCCCTGATACTTGCAATAATAGCTGAAAACTCCTTTCGTAGGCTCGGTAGTCAGGAGAATGAATGAGAGCATCGGCATTCATTACGCCTACTAGACCTATATTTTCAAAATCTAATCCTTTCGTGATCATTTGGGTACCTACTAATATTTGCGTTTCTTGTTGCTCGAACTTCGATAATATTTTTTCATATCCGTATTTACCATTGGTAGTATCCTGATCCATTCTGTCTATGGCTATTTTTGGGAAAAGCACTTCTAATTCTTTACTAATTTGCTCTGTTCCGAAGCCTTTTGTTCTTAAATCAACACTTCCACAAGCTATACAGGCTTTGGGCATAGGAATCGCATAACCGCAATAATGGCATCGCAACTGATTACTGCTTTGATGAAAAGTGAGACTTACATCGCAATGCGGACATTGGGGCACCGTGCCACATTGCATACACTGCACGATAGGAGCATAACCTCTTCTGTTTTGAAAGAGAAGCACCTGTCTCCCTTGCGATAAAGTATTCGTAATTTCCTTTATCAGAATGTCGGAAAAATGCCCGTTCATACGTTTGCGATGGTACTTATCCTTAATATCGATAAGCTCGATAATAGGAGGAAGGAAATCTGCATAGCGTTTTGATAAGTATACAAATCCGTACTTTTCAGTCTTCACGTTATGCATACTCTCCAACGAAGGCGTTGCCGAACCCAGCAAAGTTTTAGCTTTGAAAATGTTTGCTAACATAATAGCAGTATCCCGTGCTTGCATTCGAGGGGCTGGTTCAAACTGTCGGTAAGAATTATCGTGCTCCTCATCAATGATTACAAGCCCTAATTGCCTGAAAGGCAAATAAACTGATGAGCGAACACCTACAACCAATTGCGCTTTGGGATTATTATTTAGTACATTATTCCAAACTTCCACCCGTTCGTTTGTACTATATTTAGAATGATATACTGAGAGGCTCTTGCCAAAGTGATTCTTGAATCGGTTGATAAGATGAACTGTCAAGCCGATTTCAGGAAGAAGATAAAGTACTTGTTTTCCTGTCTTTAAATATTGGTCGATAAGTTCAATGTAAATTTCAGTCTTCCCAGAGGCGGTAACCCCTTGTAAAAGAACTGTATTTTTAGTCTGAAACTGTTCCTGAATTTGATGAAGAGCTTCTTCTTGTACCTCATTGAGTATCTTTTTTGACAAAACATTACTATCAGCAAAGCTAACGCGGTCTTTCTGTAAGTAATATTCTTCAAAAATACCTTTTTCTATTACTGATTTTAGTACTGTTGTCGATACACTGGCTTCTTCTAATAATTTTTCTGCTTTTAAAGGCAATACTTCTCTGTTGATATAATTAAAATAAGCCATTATTAGCTTCTTTTGCTTTTCCGACCTTTTTAAGAGTTCTAAGGCTTTTTGCAAGCCTTCTTCGGTTTGATATTCAGAAGATAAACGAATGTATTTGATGAGTTTTGGTACATATTTCTCAAATATTCTTTCGGAAATGCGAGCAGCTCCTTTCTCTACCAAGCTCTTCATCACTTTCAGAGCCTTGTTTTTGGGGATTATCTTGCTCACCTCACTACCTTTGAGGGCTGTTTTGTAATGTAAGGCTTCGTATACCTGCCACTCGTCATCGGTAAAGAGTGTTGAATTTAATTCTTTTTCTGCAATTTCGATTATTGTTTCACTTTCTAATAAAAAAGCCGATGGCAAGGCTGATTTTAGTACTTCCTCTAAAGTGCACATATAGAAATCGGCTATCCATTGCCAATGTTCTATTTGCTGGGGAGTAACGATAGGCGATTCATCTAAGATATATTCAATGTCTTTGGTGTCATAAGAAGGCTCGACCGTATGTATATGATGTACTATAGCCGTGTATACTTTCGATTTACCGAATGGAACAGCCACGCGCATTCCCATTTGTAAGAAATGTGCTTCGTTTTCATTAATACGATAGGTAAAAAGTTTAGAAAGCGGAAGCGGCAAGATTACATCTACGAAATACATCAGTCGTGTTTTTTAAGTTTCAGAAGCGAAGCATTCAGTTCAAACCCCAATAACAATATGTTGGCATTTAACCAAATATAAAGCAGGAAGATAAGCAATGCCCCGATAGACCCATACAGCTGGTTGTAGCGAGAAAAATTCTCGATATAAATACCGAACAAATAGGTTGTCAAGCCGAACAATAACACTGTAAAGAGCGAACCTGCTGAAAAGAACTTACTTTCCCTGCCTTCAACTGTGCCGAAGTAAAACAGCAGTCCTGTACCGAAGTAGGTAATCAGTGCGACGAAAACTATTTTCGATATTTTAAGTAGCGTTTCGTAATCGGTAATAAAATTGATTTTATCGAGGTAAGGCACTAAGTATACTTCGTAATAAATGAATACAATCACAGCAAATAGAACGAGAAGCGCCAAAATAATTGCTACCATTAGGGCGTAGAGATATTGCTTGATATAGGTGCGTGTGATTTGCCGATGGTACGAATACTCAAACCCTCCAAAAATTGCCATAATACCATTGGTCATTAAGAAAATAGAGAGAAAAAATACCGAAGACAATAAGCCACCACGTTTTTTATCGGCGATATCGAAAAAAATATCTGAAAAGAAATCGTGCGTACCTGGGGGAAGCATATCTTCAATAAAAGCCCAAAAGTCTCCCTGGAAATTTTCGATAGGAATATAAGGGATTAAGTTTAAAATGAACAGCAAAAAGGGAAAGATTGCCAAGAAAAAACTATACGAGATAGCGCTCGCCCGATAGGTGAGTGCACCTCTAATAATCCCTGCGGTATACAGTTCGAGCAAATCATATAATGAAAAAGCATTTTTAGCTAAAGGAATACTTTTCAAAAAGCTTACGAATTGCTTGATAATGGGAAGGTTATGTATTCTCTCTTTTAATGTCATCAGTAGTTAGTTTTTTTTGGGAAAGCATATTGCTTTTAGTTGATTTTCTTTCTTTTAGTCGCTCTTTTATCGCCCCGATAAACCAATAAGGAATAACCATACATAAAAGGCAGAATAGCCAAAAACCAATTAGGAAAATGACTACAAAAAGGAGAAAACCCAAATATTGCTCAATGCTGAATGATAGATAATAAACGCTCATAACTTTTTCTATCTAATTACCAGTTTATGGTTTCCTTCCCTACGGATGTAAGATAGGCATTAGCTTTGCTGAAATGCTTATTGCCAAACCAATAGCCTTTGTTTGCACTCAAAGGAGAGGGATGCCCTGAGGTAAGAATACAATGTTTTGCCGGGTCGATAAGGCTTGTTTTCTTTTTGGCATAACCACCCCACAACATAAACACTATATTGTTACAATGTGCTGAAACTGCTTTAATAACAGCGTCAGTAAAAGTTTCCCACCCTTTATTTTGGTGGCTACCAGCTTCGTTGGCTCTTACGGTGAGAGTGGCGTTCAGTAGCAAAACTCCTTGCGATGCCCAGCGCTCCAAATTGCCACTGATAGGGTAGGAGGTACCTAAATCTTGCCCTATTTCCCTAAAAATATTGATAAGTGAAGGTGGGTGGGCAATGCCATCGTGTACTGAAAAACACAAACCGTTTGCCTGCCCTTCGCCGTGATAGGGGTCTTGCCCGATGATAACTACTTTCACCTTGTCCAGCGGACAATGGTCGAAAGCCGAAAATATTTGCTTTCCTTTGGGATAACAGATATTTTCGGCATATTCTTTCTTTACAAAATCGGTGAGCTGACTGAAATACGGCTTATTAAATTCTTCTTGTAATACCGACTTCCAGCTGGGGTGTATGTTCACTTCCATAGTTTATGGGGTTACATTTGTATTTTCTTTGTTTTTAGCAGAAGGGGCATTCGGCTTTCTACGCGCTATCACATCGGCGTAATACTTCCTGCTGTTATTGATGACCTCCAACGTCTTTTTGTAGAACTCATCTTGTTTCACCCCCGATAGGGTTACAATGTAATTTACCATATTGCGGTAATCATCTGAGAGCTCTTTGCGTAGCGGACGTATATGATAGGCTTCTTTTTGCAAGGTTTGGAACGACCTATGCGAAAAAAGTTCATCAAACGCTTTATTAGATTTTTCCAACTCACTTACAAACTCCTTAATTTGCAAGGTTTTTACTGCATTTACATAAGGTTCAGCTTTGAGCTGAGTAATGAGAGTTGTAAGGTTGCTGGTTTCTTCCTCATACGTTTCTTTTGAAACATCTTTATAAGGGTCTATAAGCCTTTTTAGCGTTTCAAAAGCCTTTTTCTTATCGTCCGTTTTCGCATATTTATAGGGGCGAATACTCAAACGCAAGGCACGCATATCGGTATCTCTTGCGTGGTCAAGTTCAGCGAGTTTTTTGGTCTCTTCACTAGAACGGATTCTTTCCAATCCCTTTTCATAAGAAGGAATTTTGTTTTTTAACTTTTCGAAGAGCACTTTAAAATCGGCATCTGTTTCCAATTTTAAATCAGTCTTTCCGAAATCTTCAAAAAAACGCACTAAAAATTGTTTAAACTCGGCATTATGCAAGCGAGCAAGGTCTAAATTGATTAACTTCTCCTTTTTCATAAGTAGAAAATATTTTTTGAGGTTGTTAAATAATATAGTATTATAAATTAGGGATTATCCTAATAACGATAATCCTCGTTTTTATGCGACAAAATTACGAATTCCTTTTTTTATATGCAAAATTATTTTCAAAGTTTTTTATTGATATATGAAAAATCAATATTAGTATATGGTGTTTGTATTATAATTGATTCAACTTTGCCAAAGTTTCAAACTTTGGCAAAGTTAATACTGCAAAAACTACTGAAATAGCTAACTTTTATGTTAAACTAATATAGTTAATTTGTAAAAACCTCGCTGTTTTAACCTCCGAAGAAGATAAAAATATAAAAATTTACACTTTTTTGTAACTTTACAAAGTTAAACTACTCCAAAAGTGGCTCGCTATTAATTTTATAAAGTTCGGCAACACAAAAAGTGACTTTCTATCCACTTTAAAAAGATAAAGAACTTAAAAAGTGATTGTTTTTTGGACAATCACTTTTTTGAAATATTAATAAGTTGCCTTTTCAGTAAGTTGAACTTTATCGGATTTTCTGTACGAGCTCCAATTCATCCAAAGAAACAGAGGTAGTAAACGCCCCGTAATTTACTATGGCTTTGCCTTTTTCAATCTTATCGATACTTCCCACGCTCCGGCTGTCTTTAATGCGCACACGGTCGCCTACTGAAAGGGCGCGTTGTAGCTTTTCCTTTTCGGCGCGTTCTTGGGCAATGCGCTCTTTCTTCTCTTCTTTGCGTTGCTGGCGGATAGCCTCCATTTGCTTATGAACTTCTTGGGTAGTAGTTTTTTTCTCCTCTTTTTGCTTGGTACGTTCCTCTTTGCTTATTTGTTTGCGCTTGGCGTTTTCCATTTCAATGAGTTTAAGAAATTCGGATACCAAAGGGCGACGCTTACCATCGTAGAAATAACGTTCGGCTATCTGATCTACCTTACTACCTAAGGTAATCATACGTTGGCTTTGGTCATAGAGCTCTTGATAATTTATGAGCTTGCTTTTTACTTTATCATTGAGTTCCTCCAAGCGTTTGGCTTCTTCGCGGGCTTTGGTTTCTTCATCTTTCAGGGTTTCGGCAGTTTTTTCCATTTTGGAGCGTTCTTTCTGCAATTTGGCGATAGTGGCATCAAAACGCACTTTTCCTTTCTCTATTTTTTTCTTAGCCCGATTGATGAGGCTAAACGGAATGCCGTTTTTCTGCGCCACTTCAAAAGTGAAAGAACTTCCCGCTTCGCCTATTATCAGCTTATAGATGGGCTCTAAGGTTTTATCGTTGAAAAGCATATTGGCATTGCTCGCGTGGGGCAATTCATCTGCCAACATTTTTAAATTGGTGTAATGGGTGGTAATCACCCCAAAAGCCTTTCGATGGTAGAACTCTTCTAAGAATATTTCAGCCAAAGCACCTCCTAATTCGGGGTCGCTACCTGTCCCGAACTCATCTATCAAAAACAAGGTGCGATGGTTGCACTTCTTGAGGAAGTAATTCATATTTTTGAGTCGGTAGCTGTATGTGCTAAGGTGGTTTTCAATAGATTGGTTATCGCCGATATCGGTAAGAATGCGTTCAAACAAACACATTTTAGAACGATGATGCACCGGAACGAGCATTCCACTTTGTAACATTAATTGCAATAAGCCAATGGTTTTAAGCGTAATACTCTTTCCACCCGCATTAGGTCCCGAGATGACGATAATACGATTTTCATCATTCAGTTCTATGGTTTGAGGAAAGGTAGTAACACCTTTTTTGGCATTGCTAAGATACAGCAAAGGGTGATATGCTTCACGGAGGAATAGTTCGCGCTCCTGAGTGATTTCTGGCAAAAGTGCGTTCATTTGGTGAGCGTACTTAGCTTTGGCGCAAATAATATCAACGGCTGTAATGTATCGCTGATAGTCTTTCAGCAAATCGGCAAACTGACTGATGAAGGCAGTAAGTTCTCTTAATATACGCTGGATTTCCTCTTTTTCGTCATAAAGCAGATTGGAGAGTTCTCGAGAGTAGATTTCGGTTTGTCGCGGTTCTATATACACTATGCTACCCGTTTTTGAGCTCCCCCATACGGTGCCTTGTACTTTTCGGCGGTACATTGCTTTCACTGCCAATACGCGGCGGTTTTCTACTACGGTCTCGCGGATATCATCGAGATAGTCGGCAGTGTTATACTCGGCGAGAGCACGATTGAAACTTTCGTTGAGTTTTCCTTTCAAGGCGCTCAGCTCGCGACGTATATTGCCAAGCGTAGGAGAGGCTTCGTTTTTTATCTCGCCGTACTTGTCCAACACTTTATCGATAGCGTTCAGCAGTTCGGTAGTATACTCGATACTATCAGCCGTTTCGAAAAGGGTAGGGTATAGCGTTTTGAACTTCTTAAAGAAGAGAATTTGAGTGTTTACAACCTCGCTGATACGATGAATCTTCCTAATGTTCGACACTTCTAACAAGGCGTTTTCAATAGATAGAAGTTTAATTTCGGAAGTGATAGATTCGCAATAGTGTGAAGGGATTGTGTTGTTATTATCAAAAGACGATAGATATTCATTGGTTTGATTCAGTGCCAATAACAGGCTCTCCTGATTGTCGAAAGGCTTGATACGTAAGGCGTATTTCTTGCCGAGTTCAGTAAGGCAAAGGTCAGACAAATGAGAGAGTACAATGGGGAACTCTAAGTCTTCAAGTGTTTTTGTATTCATTTAGTTTTTAGGAAATATCTTTTTGTGATATAAAATCATCAGCCCCACTGCTATACATATTGCAGAGTCAGCCACATTGAACACAGGCTCGAAGAAACGAAAGCGTTCGCCTCCCCAAATGGGTACCCAGCTGGGAAGTGTAGTATCGATAATAGGGAAGTAGAACATATCCACCACTTTGCCGTGCAAGAGGGTTCCGTAAGGATTTTCGGCAAATAGGGTAGCAATGTTACCATAACTATGGTCGAAAATTATGCCGTAAAACACCGAATCGATGATATTGCCCAGTGCTCCTGCCAATATCAAAGAAATGCAAATAATAAGTATCTTAGGTTGTTGCTTTCTCACTGCCGATACCAGCCAATAACCGATACCTATTACCGCTACAATGCGAAAGAGGGTAAGAATGAGTTTGCCGTATTCGCCGGGGATTTTAGTACCCCAAGCTGCACCTTCGTTTTCTACAAAATATATTTGAAACCAACTGAAAACGGTTACGGCTTCGTTGAGGATAAAGTGTGTTTTGATGTATATTTTGCTCCATTGGTCGATGATAAGTACCAACAGAATAATAAGGAATGCGTGTTTTAATTTCATATTGTTTTTTTGCTAAATGAGGTGCAAAGATACTAAAATAAAGCTGAATGACAAGCCATAAAGCAACAAATACTATAAGCTGACTTAGTTTTCATTCTTTTCTTTCTCCAAGAATTTTTCTTTGTCTTTGCGAATTTGTACCAATCGGTAGTTTTCAGTGGCTATAACAAAAGCAGATAGTTTGTTTTTCTCCAAGAACTCTTTCAAATCAGTAACAATGCTCTGAGCTGAATAAGCATCGCGGATATTATGAACTACCAACCAAGTTTCATCGGCATTATAGAGGTCTTCTGAAAGGGTAAGTACCTCAGAAATTGCCTTTAATTTCTGGGTAAGTTGTTCTTTTATAGTTGTACGTGTCTCGGAAACCGTACCTGTAATGACTACTTTCCATTTCGTAGCCTTATCGTCAGTAACAAAATCTTCGGTTTCTACATCTTTAAGCTCATCTAATAGATTTTTAGCCTCTTCACTTTCAGCAGTGGCAGGATAGTTAGTCGCTATCTGTTGTAACTGCGCTTGGTAAGGAGCAAGCCCCTCTAAACGTGCCGTTGTTTTGGCTTGCAACAGTGCGATAGCAGGTGCTACTGAAGTTTCACGATACTGCGCCCCTTCTGTTTGCAACTGGTGAGCCGTCTCGATAATTTCACCGCGATTGTATCGAGCTATAAGGGTATCAACAAAAACTTGTGCCTGTTTATTGCGCTCTTGTTGTGAGGTTTCGCTTCCTTGCAATAGTTTTGCATAATCAGTATTAGGATAATTAGCGAGTAGTCGCCCTTTGATGGTTTCAGCTTTGGGGTTATGAGTATCAGTGTAATTCTTTTGGAGCTCATAAAGTGTAACTACTTCTAATTCGGGAGAAGGATTGTTGGCAAGAACGCGTTCTAAACGTTGTATAGCCAATTCATTTTCACTGAATTTAGAGCGATAGAGCACGCCCAACTGGTACAAGGCTTTATTTCTATCGATGTTAAGTTGAGCGATTTCGGCTTCGGTCTTAGGAAGTTGAGAAAGATAAGTGTCGGGAGTTTCTACTTCTTTTTCAGCTATTTGTTGTGTAGTAGCTGAGACAGTGAGGTTCGCCACATTGGCATTCCCCATACTCGACCAACGCCAGTTATCCTCCAATTTGCGATCTCCCCAATATTGTTGAAACTGTTGTTTTCCATAAGCTACACTCATCGGATTGTAGAAATAAAACTTGCCACCCTTTTCAGTAGTAGCATCGGGCATCGTTACCCCCATACCTGTGTTGGCAACCTTTTTATTGTGTTGCTTTTGTGTGCGAAGAGCAATTGCTTTCTGTACAGAATCGATATGTTTTTGGTAATACGCACGACGTTCTGTCTCTGGCAAGCGCATAACTTTTAAAACGCTATCATTTTTCTTAACGACATATTCTAACTCAGCAATCTTGGACAAGTTGTCTCTTTTTCTGCGAATAAAAAGATGTTCAAAGGTATGTTCAGGGATATAAGTAAGAGTACTATCCAAATGCTGATAAGCTCCCGTGTAGTCTTTTTGGTCAAAAAATAATTCAGAGAGACGTGTATGAGCTTTTGCTTTTAACGGATTGTTATTCTTATTGTTGGAAAGAGAACTGCGATAAAAATCGGTAGCCAAACGCTTATCATCGTCTTTTAAAAGTTCGCCGTGAGTGTAGTAAAGCACATCGAGATAGTTTTTGTGCTCATAACGGCGTTCAAGCTTGGTAAGGTAAGCTAAAAAATCAGCCTTTTCTTCAGGGGTAAATGTTTTGTTGCGAGCCTTTCCTGCTTGGGCTTCTACCCATAACTTTCGCGGAATCTTCCAGTTTTGCTTCACAACCTTTTCAAAAGCTACTTCGGCAGAGTCTTTTTGATGCTGTTTTTCATAAAGCTGAGCTGCAATAAAGTAATATCTACCGCGTAAAGCCTTATTACGAGTGTATTTACCAGCATTGTAAAGCGCATCAGCAGCCTCAGGATATTGTTCTTGATTGATATAAGCCTGTCCTAAGGTAGCATAGGCTTCAGCTCTATCATTTTTGCGTAATTTAGGATTCTCTTTTAAAAATTCAGTGAGTTTTTCTATAGCAATTTTATCTTTACCTAAACGGAGATTAGCTTTTTGTGCCCAAACCGCTGCCTCAGGAATACGCTCGCTCGTTCCGTAGTTTGTAAGCAGGTGATTGAAAGCCTCTAAGGCAGGAAAGAAACGCTCATCGTAATAACGGGCTTGACCGAGTAACATATAAGCGTCGTCAATTTTATAGTTGCGTTGTACTCCTTTAAAAACCATAGAGTGTTTCTGAATGGTTTTAATAGCTTTTTCTTCAGCACGTTGAAAATCAGCATTACCTGTACCATCTAATTGCACTTTTCCTGTCATACCGATAGGCTCTACGGGTAGAATTTCACTAAAATTATCTTGATATTTTTCGCGTAGTTCATTAAGACCTTTGGCATATGCTTCCTCCCCATTGAACAGTACATTATACTTGGTAACAATAGGTTGCATCTGACGGTTATAATAGGTATTAGCATTAGGTGTACAAGCTAAATATAGCAAAAAAACAACTAAAAAACTACTGTATAGTAAAACTCTTTTCATACTTTTTCATAAGTGCTGTTACAGAGTGCGAAAGTACTACTTTTTTTTAAAAGAGCGAAATATTATTTCAAAAAAATAAGTTTTCTCTACCAAAGCACCGCTTTATATACAGTTTAGATATATTTTTACTCTTATTATCCTTCGTCCATTGTTCGTCTTTTGTTCGTTCATTGTTCGTTCTTTGTTCGTCCATTGTTCGTCTTTTGTTCGTCTTTTGTTCGTCTTTTGTTCGTTAATTGTTTATCTGCCCGTGCGGCTCACACCGTCTTTCCTATAAGCTCTCCATATCTACATTATTTCATTCTCCCGCCTCCATTTGCTAATTCTTAAATTTGCTAATTTGCTAATTACACCTGCCCGTGCGGCTCGCACCTGCCCGTGTGGCTCGCACCTGCCTGTCGTGCTCCGACCTCGTACTGTCATTGATTTAGTATTATTGGCATTATTGGCATTGTGGTATTAAAAGACATTTGCTAATCTGCTAATTCTTCAATATCTTTGCACCTTCAATTTAAAAACACTGTTAAATCGATAACACATTAGTATGACAAACATTCAATATATAAAAGCCCAAACACAACTATCTGAAAAAGCTATTGAAAACACACTTTCACTATTAACCGAAGGATGCACTATCCCCTTCATTGCACGCTATCGAAAAGATAGCACTCAGAATTTAGATGAAGTAGCCATTGAGCATATTGCCAAATCCCAAGCTGATTACGACAATATCTGTAAGCGTAAAGAAACGATTCTCTCTTCTATTGAAGAACAAGGAAAGCTTACAGACGAATTGCGCAAACGTATTGAAAACTCTTTTGAGCTCAATGAATTAGAAGACCTATACTTACCTTACAAAAAACGGCGTAAAACAAAAGCCGATGTAGCCAAAGAAAATGGCTTAGAACCTCTTGCAAAACAGATAATGAGTCAGCGTGTAACCGATTTGGAACTATTAGCAGGACGTTACCTTTCCGACAAAGTACCTACTGAAGAAGAAGCTTTACAAGGGGCTTCGGATATTATAGCTGAATGGATTAACGAGAATACGTTTATACGTCGCACTCTTCGCCGAATATTTCAGCGCAAAGCAATCATCAGTAGCGAAGTAGCCAAAGGTAAAAACGAAGAGGAAGAAGCTCAGAAATACGCTCAGTATTTCGATTGGGAAGAAGCCCTTAACAAAGCGCCCTCTCACCGTGTATTAGCAATGTTGCGTGCCGAAAAAGAAGGATTTGTAAAACTAAAAGTACAAGTAGATAGTGAAGAAACCTTACCTTTTATGGAAGAAAACATCATAAAGAGTAGGGGAGAAGTAGCCGATTTCTTGAAGAAAACGGTAAAAGACAGCTATAAACGCTTATTAGAGCCTTCTATTTCCAATGAAACACTACAAGAGGCAAAAGATAAAGCCGATGCGAAAGCTATCAGTGTGTTTGCCGAGAACCTCTCACAGTTGTTATTAGCCTCCCCTTTGGGTGAAAAGCGCATTTTGGCTATTGACCCAGGATATCGTACAGGTTGTAAGGTAGTGTGTTTAGATGAAAAAGGCGACCTTTTGCATCACGATGTTATCTACCCTCACGCTCCCCAGAATGATATGACTATGGCTACCAAAAAGCTCAGCACAATGGTCTCTCAATACAATATCCAAGCCATTAGTATAGGCAATGGTACTGCTTCTCGTGAAACAGAGTCGTTTGTAAGAAGTATTGCTTTCCCTGAAAAGGTAGAAGTATTTGTGGTGAGTGAAGCAGGAGCATCGGTTTATTCAGCTTCTAAAATAGCTCGCGATGAGTTCCCCGATTACGATGTAACTGTACGTGGGGCAGTATCCATAGGCAGGCGTCTTGCCGACCCATTAGCTGAATTAGTGAAGATAGACCCTAAGAGCATAGGAGTAGGTCAATACCAACACGATGTAAACCAGTCGTTATTGAAAGAGGAGCTTGATGCAACCGTAGTGCGTTGCGTGAATAAGGTAGGGGTAAACCTCAACACAGCAAGCAAATCACTACTCAGTTATGTATCAGGAATAGGGGAGAAGATGGCTGAAAACATAGTAACCTATCGCTCGGCTAATGGTGCTTTTAGTAAGCGAGAGGACTTAAAAAAGGTACCTCGTTTGGGTGACAAAGTATACCAGCAAGCAGTAGCTTTCTTGCGAGTACACAATAGTGAGAACCCGCTTGATAATTCAGCAGTACACCCCGAAGCTTATCCTATCATCAAACAAATGGCAAAGGACACGGGAATCTCAGTGGCACAACTTATAGGTAACAAACAAGCTATTGCCTCTATTGATATTCAAAAGTACAAAATAGATAAGGTGGGTGAACTTTATTTGAAGGACGTATTAAAGGAATTAGAAAAACCAGGGCTCGACCCTCGTACTACTGCTAAAGCCTTTGCCTTCGACCCTAATGTAAAAACCTTTGATGATGTACGTATAGGAATGATATTACCTGGTATAGTAAACAATATTACTGCCTTTGGTTGCTTTGTGGATATAGGTGTTAAAGAAAGTGGATTGGTACACATCTCTCAACTGAAAGAAGGTTATGTCTCTGATGTAAATGAAGTAGTTAAACTCCACCAACAAGTGCAAGTAAAAGTTATAGAGAAAGACGAAGTGCGCAAACGCATTTCACTAAGTATGGTGTGGTAATAATTAACGATGGAAACACTTACAATTTGCAGTAGATACAAACGCTATAAAGTACCTCATCAAACACGGTTCGTATTATCAGAATAAAATAAGCCTGTATGAAAAACTTTTCATACAGGCTTATTTTAAGTTGCTATTCTGCTCTATATATGTTACTTTTCTGCTGAAAGAAGTGCGTCTAAACGGCGTAGTGTTTCCTCTTTGCCAATCACTTCTATAATATCGAATACGTGAGGCCCTTTGAGTTCACCTACTAAGGCTAAACGCAATGGAGGCATCACTTGTCCAAAGCCTAAGCTTTTAGTTTCCATATATTGTTTTACTGCTTCTTCTAAAGCTACTGAGGTGAAGTTAGATGTGTTTTTAAGTACCTCACTTACTTCTTTTACGATTTCAGGAGTTTGCTCTTTCCATTGTTTTTTGAGTGCCTTTTCGTCGTACAGAGCAGGAGCTTCAAAAAAGAATTTGCTAAGTTCCCAAAAATCACTCACAAAGGTAGCACGCTCTTTGATGAGACCAACTACTTTCTCTATCGTAGCCATCGGAACTGTAACGCCTCTTTGGATAAGGTCTTTTTGAAAAAGGGTAGCTAATTCTGCATTAGGCTTCATTTGTAGGTATTGGTGGTTGAACCACTTTATCTTTTCAGGGTCAAAGCGAGCCCCTGCCTTATGTACTTTTTCCAAATCGAAGAGTTGCACGAGTTGCTCGACAGTGAAGATTTCTTCATCGGTACCAGGATTCCAACCCAAGAGTGCTAAAAAATTGATAAGTGCTTCGGGGAAATACCCTTCTCCACTAAAACCTTTGAGGGTTTCGCCATTCTCTGTCCAATCCATTGGGAAGACAGGGAAGCCTAATTTGATACCGTCACGCTTGCTGAGCTTACCATTACCCACCGGTTTGAGGATAAGAGGTAAGTGTGCAAAAGCAGGGGCTTGCCAACCAAAAGCGCGATAGAGCAAAAGGTGCAATGCCATAGAAGGCAACCACTCTTCACCGCGTATCACGTGAGTGATTTCCATTAAGTGATCGTCTACGATATTTGCCAAGTGGTAAGTAGGCATTCCGTCGCTTTTAAAGAGCACTTTATCGTCTAAGGTACTCGTATCAATAGTTACTTCACCACGAATCATATCGTTCATTTTTAGCTGTTCGTTATGTGGCATTTTAAAGCGAATTACATACTCATCGCCACGCTCTAAGCGTTGTTGTACTTCTTCTTTGCTAAGTGAAAGTGAGTTTTGCAATGCATCACGTGTAGCCCAATTGTATATAAAGGTCTCTCCTTTGGCTTCTGCTTCCTTGCGAGCTGTATCTAATGCCTCAGCAGTATCAAAAGCGTAGTATGCCCAACCGTTATTGATAAGGGTATCGGCATATTGTTTGTATAACGGTTTGCGTTCACTTTGGCGATAAGGGGCGTGTTTTCCTTCTTTGCCTACTCCTTCGTCGTAAGTAAGACCTAACCAATTGAGAGAATTTATGATGTACTGTTCTGCGCCTTCAACATAGCGATTTTGGTCGGTATCTTCTATGCGAAGTAAAAAATCACCGCCGTGTTTTTTGGCGAACAAATAATTAAATAGGGCGGTACGTACGCCTCCGATATGCAATGCTCCCGTAGGACTGGGAGCAAATCTAACTCTAACCATTTATTTTTATAATAATTTTAAATCTTTAATTACTTTGAAAGCTATATCGATGTGGTTTTCGGGGATTACGATAGTAAATTCGTTGGCGGTAGAAATCACCTCGTTCATATTCACTCCCTCCCAAGCCAAACGTTGAAATATAAAATAATAAATGCCCGATACTGAGACGTTTTCTTCCGGAAGTTTTACACTGATAGCTCCTAAATCGGTGAATTTGTGCAAAATGCGTTCCTTCTTAAAGATATTCTCAACAATAGACTCCATTGAGTTACTGACAATAATATTTGCTTCATTTACCCCACGAGTAGTAGCGTAGAAGATATCTCTATTATTTTTGATTTTATTGAGTAGCTGAGCCTGAGCATTCATAAAGGTTTCAGAGGTTAAGAAAGTATAGTCGGTTAAATTTGAACGAACAATAATATCGCCTATATTCTTCAATACCTTTACAATACGATGAGTAGAGCGAAACTCCATATCTACTGAAAGGCGTTTGAGAGCCATAACAATAGCCCCATTGCGCACTTCACGCTGAGTAGTTTCAGCTTGTATATCCTTACGTATGATACGAGCCAAAGAAGTAAGGTTAATAATCCCTTCTGAAAGAGCGGTTTGTAAGAAAGGTTTTGATTTGATATAGTGCTCGACGGCTGATGCTATTGTTTTCATTTGTATTGGATATTATAAATTTATTAAAAAGTAATTGGGGGCATAAATCATTAAAAAGGATAAAAAGCGTCTTCTATGTAGTTTAAGCTAAATTCTGCATTGTTTTTTACGATGGATATAATATCGAATTGTATTTCTACATCTAAGTCTTTTTTCTTTATATAAAAATCGGTAGCTTTCACTAATAGTTCTATCTTTTGCTGATTTACAAAGCTCTCGGGTTCACCATAAGCACTTGAGCTACGTGTTTTTACTTCTGTGATATGCAAAATATTACCTTTTTGCGAAATGATATCAATCTCGGCGTGCCCAAACCTAAAATTGCGTTCTAAAATAGTATGACCATTTTCTATTAGGAAGTTTACGGCATCTTGTTCTCCTTCATTTCCTAAATCGTTGTGCATTGCCATAATAAGCGTTGGTTTTTATAATTTAACGCCAAAAGTACAAAATATTAATATATGTAACAAAAAAATATTAGTTTTTTTTCATTTCTATAAGTTGAGAGGGACTAAGCTATTTGATATCACAATACTAATTATAGGTAAAAGGTAAAAGGTAAAAGATAAAAGGTAAAAGATAAAAGGTAAAAGGTAAAAGGTAAAAGGTAAAAGGTAAAACAATGTGAGGTCGTAGCACAACAGGTAGATAGTGCGAGCCGCACAGGCAGTCGTAGCACGACAGGCAAATAAACAAAAAACGGTGCGAGCCGCACGGGCAGATAAAGAAATGACGAAGAGAACCTCCCCCTTACACATACCCAGCTTTCGCTGGCTTCCTCCAAAGGGGGAACTACAGCGACGTAAAGACGAACAAAGAACGAACAAAGAACGAACAAAGAACGAACAAAGAACGAACAAAGAACGAACAAAGAACGAACAAAAAGCGGAGAAAAAGTGAAGGTAAATTAAAACTAAGATATAAATAAGAAGAATGTTATTAGTAGATTTCAACTTTGCCAAAGTTTCAAACTTTGGCAAAGTTTGTATATGTAAATGAACAAAAGACAGTGCGAGTCGCACGGGCAGATAAAGAAAAGACGAACGGTGGTTAAAGAAATAGCGGAGGTAAGGTGGGTAGATTAGGGTAGAAAAAAAGCCCGTAATACTGCGTATTACGGGCTTTTTTAATTTAATTAATTATGAACACAAATTTTATTCCTGAGTATTTAAAGGTTCATTATCATTAGTAGGAGCTTCTTCAGTGCTCTCATCGTCATCTTCTTTCATTACCTTAGTAACGGCGGCAATAGAGTCTTTACCTTTGATATTGATGAGTTTTACGCCTTGAGTAGCACGTCCTAAAATACGAAGGGTATCGATTGATAAACGAATAGCAATACCTGATTTATTGATAATCATCAAATCTTCACCTTCTAATACGCTTTTAATGGCTACTAACTGACCTGTTTTCTCGGTAATAGAAATGGTTTTTACCCCTTTACCACCACGGTTAGTAATACGATATACGGCTTCGTGTGTTTCGGGGTCATCAATATAGGAACGTTTACCATAGCCGTTTTCTGATACTACCAATACAGTCTCTTCGCGTGGGTTTTCAATAGCAATCATACCTACTACCTCATCGTTTTCAGTATCTAAGTCGATACCACGAACCCCTTGCGAATTACGCCCTACGGCACGCACTTTCTCTTCGGCAAAACGAATCGCACGACCTGATTTCACGGCTAACATCAACTGGCTACTGCCTGAGGTAAGTTTTGCTTCGATAAGTTCGTCACCTTCTTTAATAGTGATGGCATTGATACCATTCTGGCGTGGACGAGAGTATTCTTTGAGAAGCGTTTTCTTAACAATACCCTTTTTAGTAGCCATAATGAGGTAATTGTTGCTGATGTAGTCTTCATCTTTGAGGTTTTGTACACTCACGAAAGCCTTAATCTTATCATCGGATTCGATATTGATAAGGTTTTGTATAGCACGACCTTTGGCAGTTTTGCTACCTTCTGGTATTTCGTATACACGCATCCAGAAACACTTACCTTTTTGAGTAAAGAATAATAAATATTGGTGATTAGAACTTATAAAGAGGTGTTCTAAGAAATCTTGGTCGCGTGTGGTAGAGGCTTTTTGTCCTACACCGCCACGGCTTTGGGTCTTATATTCACTAAGCTGAGTGCGTTTGATATAGCCTGCGTGTGAGATGGTAATTACCATTTTATCATCAGGAATCATATCTTCTACACTGAATTCGCCCCCTGCGTATTCAATGGTAGAACGACGCTCATCGCCATACTTCTCTTTTATTTCTAGTAGTTCTTCCTTAATAATTTCGGTACGACGTTCTTTGCGGGCTAAGATATCTTCTAAATCGCGTATTTCAGCCAGCTTTTCTTCGTATTCTTCTTTTGTTTGTTGGATAAGAACCTTATTGATACGACGTAGTGCTAACGCCAAGATAGCTTCGGCTTGTAAATCGGTAAGGTCGAATTCGGCAATTAAATCTTCTTTAGGTTTATCATGGAAACGGATAATCTCAATAGCTTTACCCATAGTGTCCTCGGTTGCCATCACCTTCATATACCCTTCTAAAATATGAATACGTTCTTTGGCTTTGCGAAGTTCATAGTCGGTACGCCTATACACTACGTCATAACGGTGTTCTACGAAGTGAAAGATAAGGTCTTTAAGGTTTAACAACTGAGGGCGCCCTTTTACTAAGGCAATGTTATTAACACTAAATGAGGTTTGTAGCTCGGTATGCTTAAAGAGATTGTTGAGCACTACATTAGGCACAGCATCGCGTTTGAGAATATAAACGATACGTATTTTACCACGAGCTGATTCATCGCGTACATCGGTGATACCCTCTAACCTACCTTCTTTTACGAGGTCAGATGTTTTTTTCAAAAGCACAGATGTATCGACTTGATAAGGGACTTCGGTTACTACAATACAATCTTTACCTTTTATTTCTTGAAACTCAGCTTTGGCACGAATGATTACTCGTCCGCGTCCTGTTTTGAAGGCTTCTTTTACGCCTTCATAGCCATAGATAATACCTCCCGTAGGAAAATCAGGAGCTTTGATGTATTTAATGAGTTCATCGATTTCAATATCGTTATTGTCGATATAAGCAATAGTTCCATCGATAACTTCATTAAGGTTATGAGGAGCCATATTAGTAGCCATACCTACTGCGATACCTGCTGAACCGTTCACCAATAGGTTAGGGATGCGTGTAGGGAGTACGATAGGCTCTTCACGAGAGTCGTCATAAGTAAGTTGGTGGTCAACTGTCTCCTTGTCGATATCTGAGAGCATTTCTTCGGAGAATTTACGCATACGGGCTTCGGTATAACGCATTGCGGCAGGGGGGTCACCACCCATTGAACCGAAGTTACCTTGTCCGTCTACAAGCATATAGCGTAAACTCCAATATTGTGCCATACGCACCATAGTATCGTAAACAGCTGTATCGCCGTGAGGGTGATATTTACCGAGAACCTCACCCACAATAGCAGCCGACTTTTTATAAGGGCGATTGCTGAGCACTCCCATATCGTACATACCGTAAAGTACACGGCGGTGTACAGGTTTTAAACCATCACGAACATCGGGCAATGCACGTGAAACGATTACCGACATCGAATAATCGATATAGGCAGATTTCATTTCATCGCTGATGTCTACAGGAATCAGTTTTTCTCCTTCTGTCATAATATATTAATAGGTATCTGTTATATAAATTAGCGTGCTAAGATACAACCTTTTTTTATATTGGCAATAAAAAAATGTTTGTTTTTTCATCATTAAACTGTAAGTGTTTGATAGTAAGTGTAAAAATAACTTATAAAGAATTAATAGGAAAGAAGAAAAATAGTGCTATAGATTAAGTAAAAGAGCCTCTGATAGGTGAAAATGCGGTGTTATTATCTATGAAATCGTATTTTAAAGTGATTAACCTTATATCATTCATATAAACAAGTTATATGGTGATAAAAATGAATTTATTTGCTACATTTATTGGTATTCATTATTAATTTATTACTTTTGCACTTCAAATTGTTATAAGATGCAAATATCAATCATTATACCGCTTCTCAACGAACAAGAATCGCTACCTGAACTTTATCAGTGGCTACATAAAGTACTCACTGAACATCGCTATTCTTATGAAATTATCTTTGTAGACGATGGTAGTACTGATAATTCTTGGCAGGTAATCAAAGAGTTATCGGGTAAAGATACTAATGTACAGGGTATTCGTTTTTTGCGTAATTACGGCAAATCACAAGCACTGCACGCAGGATTCAAACAAGCACAAGGTGAAGTGGTGATTACTATGGACGCCGACCTGCAAGACAGTCCAGATGAGATTCCTGCTCTTTATAATATGATTACCCAAGAGGGTTATGACCTTGTATCGGGTTGGAAGAAAAAACGTTATGATTCGGTATTGGCAAAAAATCTGCCTTCTAAACTCTTCAACTGGGCAGCGCGCAAAACCTCAGGTCTCACCCTTCACGATTTCAACTGCGGACTCAAAGCCTACAAACAAGAGGTTGTAAAGAATGTTGAAGTATCAGGTGAGATGCATCGCTATATTCCTGTATTGGCAAAGAACGCTGGTTTCAACCGCATTACCGAGAAAGTTGTACAACACCAAGCCCGCAAATACGGTGTGACCAAATTCGGTATGAATAGGTTTATCAATGGTTTTTTAGACCTTATCACTATTAGTTTTCTATCCCATTTCGGTAAACGCCCGATGCACTTCTTTGGAGCATTAGGAGTACTGATGTTCTTTATAGGTTTTTTGTTTTCGGCTTACCTTGGTATTGATAAATTATTTATCAATCCACACGGTCGCCTTATTGCTGATAGACCTCAGTTTTACCTTGCGCTTACCACTATGATCATTGGTACACAACTATTTATTGCAGGCTTTCTGGGAGAAATTATTTTAAAGACTAAAAGTAACGAAGAGAGATATAAAATTAAGGAATTAACAAATTAGTAAATTAGCAAATTAGTAGATAATATAACAGTAATGGAACATCAATTAAAAATATTTAATTCCTTAACAGGAGAAAAAGAAGTTTTTGTACCCTTACACGAAAACAATGTAGGAATGTACGTATGTGGGCCTACTGTATACAGCAATGTGCATTTAGGCAATGTGCGCACCTTTATGTCGTTTGATTTTGTGTATCGCACGCTTAAATTCTTAGGTTACAAAGTGCGCTATGTACGCAATATCACCGATGCAGGTCACCTTACCGATGATGGTGATGTGAACAACGACCGCTTTGTAAAACAATCACGTCTCGAAAAACTCGAACCTATGGAAATTGTACAAAAATACACTGTAGATTTCCACAAAGTATTAGAGATATTTAACTTACTGCCTCCTACTATTGAGCCTACCGCTACAGGGCATATATTGGAGCAAATACAGCTTACCGAAAAACTCTTAAAAGACGGATTTGCTTATGAAAGCAATGGTTCTGTATACTTCGATGTACTTGAATACAACAAGCGCGGACTCAATTATGGGGAGCTCTCTCGACGCAATATAGAAGAGCTCTTTGCCAATACTCGTGATTTAGATGGGCAAGGCGAAAAACGCAATCCTCAGGACTTTGCGCTCTGGAAGAAAGCCTCTCCTGCCCACATTATGCGTTGGGCATCACCTTGGGGCGACGGCTTCCCAGGTTGGCACTTAGAATGTACGGTGATGAGTACCAAATACCTCGGTAACCAATTTGACATTCACGGAGGCGGTATGGACTTGAAGTTCCCACACCACGAATGCGAAATTGCACAAGGTAAAGCGGGTCACGGCGAAAGTCCCGTACGCTACTGGATGCACGCCAATATGCTCACAATGAACGGGCAACGTATGAGTAAATCTACTGGTAACTATATATTGCCTATGCAACTCATCAGCGGAGAGAATACTTTTTTTGAGAAACCTTTTGCTCCCGCTGTTATTCGCTTTTGCTTTATGCAAGCACACTATCGTAGTGTACTTGACATTTCTAACGAAGCAATGCTCGCTGCCGAAAAAGGCTTTAACAGACTTATGGAAGCGATGAAGATATTGAATGAACTTACTACGGATGCAGAGCTCCCAACTTCGCTCCCTATAGCCGAATGGAAACAAAAATGCTACGATGCATTGTTAGACGATTTCAATTCACCTATACTCATAGCCCATCTTTTTGAAGCTGTAAAGTGGATATTCCAAGTGAAAAACGGCGAAGAAAAGATTTCAGTAACAGAACTCAAGGAGTTGAAAGAACTGATGAATGCTTTTGTTTTTGATGTATTGGGGTTACAAAGTGAGCAACAAACTGCTAATAACAACGACAAGCTCGACGGCGTGCTCCACTTGCTTATTAATATGCGAATGGAAGCCCGTGCCAATAAAGATTGGGCACTTTCCGACAAGATTAGAGATGAACTCCTTGCATTGGGTATTCAGCTCAAAGACAGTAAGGAAGGTACGAGTTATAGTGTAAATTAAAACAACTGTTACGGTTGAAACAAAGAACTCAGTAGTACTTAGTTCAGAGAATGTAGAGATTCGTCTTTATGGTGATTATTAGGTGTTTAATAATTTGATTTATGAACCAAATTATCTATGCTTTAAGTTCTTAGAATGCTGTATAAAAAGATACTATAAAGAAATGTTAAATTTATTTGTGTAATTTGTAAAAAAGAAATACTTTTGCAGGGTCAAAACTGAAATTATAATAATTATTCATTAACAAAAATGAGAACACATATCAGAAAAGAAGTTTCATCAATTGCTCATCAGCCTGCTGGCTCCGTTGAGGAAACTCGTTTCGAGAAAATCTACAACGTTGTTTTCTCGAACTCAGTAACCGCTTCAATTAGTGTCGCACACGAAATCGCCGACCTTATCAAAAAGAAACAAGCCGAAGGTAAAAAATGCATATTAGGCTTAGCCACTGGTTCTTCTCCAGTGAAAGTTTACGACGAATTAGTGCGTATGCACAAAGAAGAAGGACTTAGCTTCAAAAACGTAATTACCTTCAACTTAGACGAGTATTATCCTATGGAAAAACAGGATATACAAAGTTATTGGTACTTTATGCACGAGCACCTCTTCAACCATATTGATATTCCTAAGGAAAATATCAATATCCCTGACGGAACAGTACCTCACGACGAATTAGAAGCTTATTGTGCTAATTACGACAAAAAAATCGAAGAATGTGGCGGACTCGATTTCCAACTCCTCGGTATCGGTCGTACCGGTCACATCGGCTTCAACGAACCTGGTTCTAACCGCAATTCTGGTACTCGCATCATCACTCTCGACCACATCACTCGTTCCGATGCTGCCGAAACCTTCCACGGTATCGACAATGTGCCTCGTCAAGCCATTACAATGGGTATCCGCACAGTGTTAAAAGCACACCGCATCGTATTGCTCGCTTGGGGTAGCAGTAAAGCCTCTATCGTAGCCAAAGCTGTAGAAGGCGATATCACTGCCGAAGTACCTTCAAGCTACCTCCAACTTCACGAAAACACTACTTTTGTATTAGACGAAGAAGCTGCTGCCGATCTTACTCGTATCAAAACCCCTTGGCTCGTTACCGATGTACAATGGAATGAAGACCTCAAAGCTAAAGCTATTGTTTGGCTTTGCGAACACTTGGGTAAAACAATCCTCAAACTTACAGATTCTGATTACAACGAGTACGGTATGTCCAAACTCTTGGCAGAATCAGGTCCTGCTTACGATTTGAACATTGCTATGTTCAACCGCTTGCAACACACCATTACTGGATGGCCAGGAGGAAAACCTAATGCCGATGATACAAACCGCCCCGAACGTGAACATCCTCATAAAAAACGCGTGATCATCTTCAGTCCTCACCCCGATGACGACGTGATTTCTATGGGAGGTACTTTCGACCGCTTAGTTTCTCAAGGTCACGAAGTGCACGTAGCTTACCAAACTTCCGGTAACTTTGCTGTATCCGACCACGAAGCACTTAAATTCGCCGAAGTATTCAAAGATATAGCCAAAGAAAACAAAACTGAAGTAGCTGTAATCAACGAGATTATTAGCAACATCACCAACAAAAAATCCAATGAAATCGATAGCCTCCTCGTACGCCAACTCAAAGGTAACATCCGTCGCCACGAATCATTGGCTGCTACACGCTACGAAGGAGTTCCTGATAAACACGTACACTTCCTCAACTTGCCTTTCTATGAAACAGGTGGCGTGAAAAAGAACCCTATAGGTGAAGCCGATATCAAAATCATTATGGATTTGATTGAAGAAGTAAAACCTCACCAAATCTATGCTGCTGGTGACCTTGCCGACCCTCACGGTACTCACAAAGTATGTCTCGATGCTATCTTTGCTGCTTTGAAAAACTTAAAGCACAAAGATTATATGAAAGACTGCTGGGTATGGTTGTACCGCGGAGCTTGGCACGAATGGGATATCCACGAAATAGAAATGGCTGTACCTATGAGCCCAGCACAAGTACTCAAAAAACGTCAAGCCATCTTCTTCCACCAATCTCAAAAAGATGGTGCTATGTTCCAAGGAGACGACTTGCGCGAATTCTGGCAACGTGCCGAAGCTCGTAACAGCGAAACCGCTTGTCGTTACCGCAATTTAGGCTTCGCCGACTATGCCGCTATTGAGGCTTTCAAACGTTACTTCTTCTAAGAATTTAATAGATTTTTATAGAAGAAACTTTTTCTAAAAAGTTTAAAAAGATTGTTTATCAATCTAAAAAATAATGAGGCTATCTGATAAGAGATAGCCTCATTTTATTTGGTGTCTTGCTACGAATTTTGTCCATTATACTTTAAATAACCTTTTGTTAAAATAAATCTTTTGGTTTTTCAGAATCTAATATTTTTCTTTTTGTCTTTGTTCTTTGCTAGTTTATCCTATAAACTTTTGTATAAGCTAATCCTAATTTCACCATAACCATCGGCTATTATCATTGCAACAAACTAATAAATGTAGTTAAGATAAAAGCATTGATGAAGTCGATAAAGAAAGCCCCTACCATTGGCACTATCAAGAAGGCTTTGTGTGAAGGTCCAAAACGCTCGGTTACCGACTGCATATTGGCGACTGCCGTAGGGGTGGCACCCATACCAAAACCGCAGTGTCCTGCTGAGAGTACAGCAGCATCGTAGTTGCTACCCATCAGGCGGAAGGTAACAAAATAGGCATAAGAGCACATCACAAAGGTTTGCACAGCCAAAATAATGAGCATCGAGAGAGCTAAATCAAGCAATTGCCACAGTTTGAGGTTTAAGAGAGCGATGCCTAAAAACAAACTCAGAGAAGCGTTGCCAAACACATCGATAGCGCGGTCGAACATATTTACACTGAAGCCTCTGGTAAGCACATTGCGCAAGAGTACCCCAAAAAACAATGCCCATACAAACTGAGGAATAGTGAATCTCTCAGGGAAGAAGGTAGTTACTGTGGGGGATACCATTATAGCTGAAAACGATAGGCAAGCGGCAAATAGTGCCATTGTTTCTATCGCTGATTTAGAAGTGATGAGGCGTTGTTTAATTGCATTTTCAAAAACTTCTACTACGTTATCGGCTACGGTGTCAGTACTTTGTTTTTCAGTAATAGGCTTTTTTCCTATATTGTTCACTAACTTGCGTGCTATGGGACCACCAATAAGTCCGCCGAGTACCAATCCGAAGGTAGCCGAAGCCATTCCCAGGTCAGTAGCTCCCTTTATACCGTAGTCGGTTTCTAATATTTTACCCCAAGCACCTGCCGTTCCGTGTCCGCCAGTAAGTGTTATAGAGCCCGTGATGAGTCCCATAACAGGGTTTTGCCCCAAGGCACTTGCTAAGCCCACCCCCACAGAGTTCTGTACTACAATAAAGAGGGCGACCACCCCCAGGAAAATAATTAGCCCTCTACCACCAGCTTTTAGTCGAGAGAAATCGGCACTCAAACCTATGGACGAAAAGAAAAATAGCATAAAAGCATCTTGCAAGCTGTTATTGAACTCTAAGGAAATGCCTGTGGCAGTATACAGCAGATAGATAAATACTGCTGCTAACAATCCGCCCGCTACAGGTTCGGGTATATTGAAGTTTCTTAAAAATTTGATTTTATGCACTAATAGTCGCCCTACGAGCAACACTATCGTAGCGACAATCAGGGTGTAATAAGGGTCGATGATAATGGTTTTCATATCCATAATAAGCGAGATATAGATTTAATGAGGGGCTAAAAGTACAAAAGATTATTTTACTGAAGAAATAAATAAACAAAAAAAACTGTAAGTAATGAATGTTTACTATCTTTACTCTTAATTTAAAACGATAGCTTGTGATAGAACTAATTAGTTTTCTTCTTATGCTTATAGAGGCGTTTCTGCTTTTCATTTATTTTGTTTATGTAGAAATAGATAGTTTTGTTAGGAAGAAAAGATAAAAAGTATTACTTTTGTCGCTCAAAAAGAAAAACACTCATTTACCGATGAAAAAATATATTGATACAGGAAAAAAAGACACCCGAAGTGGTTTCGGGGCAGGACTTGCTGAGTTAGGACGCAACAACCCTAATGTAGTTGCTCTTTGTGCCGATTTGATTGGCTCATTGAAGATGGAAAAATTTATCGAGGAGAACCCTACGCGCTTCTTTCAAATAGGTATTGCTGAGGCAAATATGATGGGTATTGCTGCTGGTCTTGCTATTGGAGGTAAAATACCTTTTACAGGCACCTTTGCAGCTTTCTCTACAGGGCGTGTGTATGACCAAATACGGCAGTCGATAGCTTATTCAAATAAAAATGTAAAAATTTGTGCCTCTCACGCTGGGCTTACTCTCGGAGAAGATGGAGCTACCCATCAAATATTAGAAGATATTGGTTTGATGAAAATGCTTCCTAATATGGTAGTTATCAATCCTTGTGATTACAATCAAACAAAAGCTGCTACTCTTGCCATTGCTGATTATGTAGGTCCTGTTTACCTACGTTTCGGTCGTCCTACGGTAGCAAACTTTACTCCTGAAGACCAAACCTTTGAAATAGGAAAAGGTATTTTGCTAAACGAAGGAAAGGACGTTACTATTATCGCTACAGGGCATTTGGTATGGGAAGCTCTTTTGGCTTGTGAGGAATTGGAGCAAAAAGGTATTTCAGCAGAAGTTATCGATATCCACACTATTAAACCGTTAGACGAAGAGCTTATTCTTACTTCAGTAAAGAAAACTAAAGCAGTAGTAACTTGTGAAGAGCATAATTACTATGGTGGATTAGGTGAGAGCATAGCTCGTGTGCTTACACAGCGTTATCCTGTTCCACAGGAATTTGTGGCTGTAAACGACACCTTTGGTGAAAGTGGAACTCCCGCTCAGCTAATGCAAAAGTACGGTTTAGACAAAGAAGGTATTTTGAAAGCTGTTGAGAAGGTACTCAAAAGGAAAACTACCCATTAAGGGAAGATAAAAAACTACTAATTTATTTGATAAAACAAATAAAAAGCAAATTGTTTATGATAGATTATTTACAAACCAAGAATCCTTATTTTAATACCTCTGGACTTACCTCATCAGAGGCTAACTACGTATGTGAGCGTATTAAAGAACGACTTAAACCCATTCAAGATCTTGTTAATACTATTGAAACT
This sequence comes from Capnocytophaga sp. G1920, assembly GCF_051417515.1. NCBI lineage: Bacteria > Pseudomonadati > Bacteroidota > Flavobacteriia > Flavobacteriales > Flavobacteriaceae > Capnocytophaga > Capnocytophaga sp. G1920. The sequence goes on along the minus strand of NZ_JBPRKH010000002.1, from coordinate 107,033 downwards.
CATACTTCAAGTATTGATGGGGAACCTTTGGATAACTTTGAGAAGGTAGATGATATCGGAGGTAAGCTCACTGAAATAGGGTCGCTATATGCAATCTCAGCTTATTTGCGTACGGCAATTAAGGAGAAGGAAGCCCGATTAGATGTGCTAGCAAAAAAGCTAACCAATATACAACTTGAAGCAGAAGCTGAAGTAAAACCAATTGACTATGAACACCTCAATCGGCTTAGAGAGGTTACCATAGAAGATTACCTCAAAACTTTATCACTTGAAGAAGTAGTACGATATAAGGAAGCTGAAGCTAAAGCAGCCCACATCGGGAAGTATATTCATAATTTTGATGAAGTACGAGCAAATCTCACAAAAAAAGAACTTATTACCCTAAAGCAAGTAGGTGAGCAGGTTTTTAAAATAAAGAATGTACCTCTGTACGACCTTGCTGAGCTACAAGAACTGCAAGAACAGCTATTAGCTCAGCATCGTGAGGTTGAAAGTGAGGTAAACTTTTATAAGGCTCAGTTTCGTACGTTCCAGAATAACGCTCAATTGCAATATGAACAAGAACTTCAAAAGTTGCAACAAGAACGTCAGAAAAAGGTAACTGCTCTAGTAGTAGAAAGAACTGCCGAATTGATGAAAATAAAGGAAACGGTTGCAGGTTTTAGAATCGTAGTGCCTAACAGTTATAAAGGTACTATTGAACATCTTTTAAAGAAATAGGGTTTGGTGCGGTGTAAAATAGTTGACCTATAACAGATTTACATCATACCAATTTAGAAAGCTACAAAACGGATTTTTCATAAGATAGCAAACACACTCATTGATATTTCGCTCTATACCCAAACAGTTTTTAATAAGGGGAATGTGTGTTACCCCCCCGCTGATGTTTATCACATCATAATTAAAACTTTGTTATAGTCTTTGCCTTTGTGGGTATAGAGGTCTTGAACTTAAACATTGCCATCGACTGCGTTCCGTTTTGTAGCTTTCACTTTTATAAAAGGATAATAAATTGTTTATGTTCCGATAAAACCATATAATTCACAATACAATATGATAGAAGTAACACAACAAAAGATTGAAGAACTCGCTCCTAATGCCGAAGCAGCTAAAAAAGGGCGAGATTTACAAAAGAAAGGAAAATTTACTAATCTAAAAATCAATGCTGAAAAGAACCTTATATGGGGTGAATGTGCAGGAAGTGGTAAAAATCCTTATTATTGCTCAGCTGACTATATAGATAGCCATAACCCAGTGTTTCGCTGCAATTGCCCTAGTCGTCAGTTTCCTTGCAAACACGCTATTGGTTTATTGTATTGCTTTGAGGCAGATAAGAGTCAATTTAGTGAAGGTGAGGTGCCAGAAGATATTACTGCTAAGCGTGAAAAGATAGAGAAAAGACAGGAAAAGAAAACTCAAGAAAAAGAGTCTATCAAAGAGAAAGCTGATAAACCTAAGAAGGTAAATAAAACGGCTTTTGTTAAGAAAGTAGACACTCAGCTTATAGGTATTGATACAGCTCAGAAACTTTTGCGCGATATAGTCAGTACAGGACTTTCTTCAATAGATGCTAAATTACGCACCACTCTTAGAACTCAAATAAAAGAATTGGGCAACTACTATATAGGCGGTATACAAACGGCTTTCAATAACCTACTTTTGTCACTTGAAGAAGTAGAAGAGGAAGAATATACAGAGGTAGTAAATAACTTAAATTATCTTTCAGCTTTACTAAAAAAAGCCTCTGAATATCTAAAAGCCCGCAAAGAGGATCCAGAAGGGTTACCTGAACTATCTTCAGCTATTGAAGAGCAGATAGGCTATGTATGGAAGTTAGTAGAGCTAATGCAATATGGACTTTATGAGGAAAATGCAAGCCTTGTACAGCTTTCGTTTAATAGTTATGACAATGAAGCGCGCAAAGAATATGTAGACGAAGGATTATGGCTTAACCTAACTACAGGCAAGATATTCAAAACGATGAATTATCGTCCTTACAAGGCAGCAAAGTACATCAAGGAAGAGAACACTATGTTTGGTGTTTTACAACTGAAAGACTTATATATTTACCCTGGCGATACCAATCCTCGTATTCGTTGGGAAGCAGACAGTATAACGGAACGTCCTCTACAAAAAACAGACCTTACTACCATTAAGCAATGGGCATCGACTCAGTTTGCTGATACTATCAAGAGTGTGAAGAACACTATAAAAAATCCACTGATGGATAAGCATCCAGTAGTACTTTTGGCACTGCATAAAGCTTATAGAGTAGGGGAGGATTTGGTTGTAGAAGATGCCAATGGTTTTGCTATCACCTTGAAAGATATAGGAGAAGGGGCTGTATCACCAACGGGCAATCTGAAAGCTTTTTTGCCCTCCAACGCCGAAGGGCTCACCCTCACAGCAATGATGCATAATGATGTAGCTAGTGGACTTTTGTCTGCCCAGCCAATGTCGCTTATTACCCCTGATAAAATTATTCGTTTATTATATTAGCATATTAGATATGAAACCTTTATACGATTTACAACAAGAACTTAATCGTCTGTTTATAGCAGGAAGTAAGTTTGCTAAAAATGACCCTCGCTTACAGAAGTACATTCCTGTACTGAAGAAATTGGGAGAAAAGGCTCCGGTATTTAATAAATTAGCCCAAGAAGTAGAAGCATTGCTACAAGTTGAAAGCCAGCAATCTGCCGAAAAGCTATTAAATGTTTCCACTTTGCTCTATTCGGTGCTCTATACACAAGGTGTTACTATACAAGCAGAAGCTACAAAAGTCCTACAAGAACCTAATGTATCTATAGCCGATGTGAATACAACCTATTCGTATTTACAACTGAAACCTGTATTGCAAGCTCTTACCCAAAGTAACTCAGGACGTTTAGAAGTACTTAAAGACGCTTTTGAACGTGGTATATTTAAAGATTCTCGTACCTTTGGTTATTTGAGCTATGCCTTGGCTGATAAGTATACTGAACTCGCCGATTATGTACTCCAAACTATTATTCCCACTTGTGGTCAAGCAATGCTCCCTTTCCTGCTATCGGATTTTCGTTTAGAGGATAGGACTGAAAACGTACGCCGTTTGCGATTATTACACCAGCTAAAGTATACCGAGATGGATAGCTTGATAGATAAAGTATTCGCTGAGGACTTGCCAAATCTTCAAGCTGAAGCCATTAGCATAATAGCTGAGAAGAAAGATACGCAAACAGAAGACTTTATCATCAGTTTAGCAAGCGATAAGAATAAAGTGGTACGAGGAACAGCTTATAAGGCATTGGCTAAACTCGGTACGAAACGCAGTATTGATAAGCTTTACGAATTGTACAGCACTAACAAACAGAAAGGAAATGCGGAACTCTTAGCAAATGCTATTGCTACAGTTCCGCTACCCTCGCACTATCAACCATTCGTTCAAAAAGTACGTGAACGTTTTGAAGCATTACTTGCAATGGATGAAACTGATGAGAAAGCAGTAGTAGCCATATTTGACCGATTGCCTATAGAGTTAGAAGTGTTAAAGTACAAAGATTATCCTGAGACTTATGCACTTTTGGGAGATATTTTGAGCAATAAGCAATTTAACACGATGGCAAAGAAGCGTTCGGCAAGCAATTACTTCATTTCTCCGAGTTTAAATGAAGTACTGAATACTTTCGATAATAACAAGGTTTTAGCTTTCTACGAACAACACGCTACTGATATTTTTACGAATACTTGGACATCAGTACTTGCTACGGACTATTTCTATCGGGCTTTAGATAGCAAGGGACACTTTAGCAAGGAGAAAATATACGAGGTTTTTGCTCCACAGTTTAATAAAGCTATCATAGCAGATAATATAATAGAAGCGCTAGCAGGTACAGCTTATAGCTATAACAACTATGGTGAGAGGTATTTTGATAGAGAGGCTCTTACAAAAGAAGAGCTAGATCCTCGTTGGGCTGATTTGCTTTGCAATTATTTGGCAAGTTCAAAAGAAGACACCACCTACAATATAGATGCACTCGATATTCTCGACCGTATAGAAGAAGATAGTGAACGTGTAAATTACCTAATTACTAAAGCTCTTGTTAAAAAACCAGCGTACGCCATAGAACGAATCTACCGCTTAATCATAAAGCGCAATATACCAGACAAGTTTGATGTGCTATATGAGTCGTTGGCAAAATTGCCTAAGAACAATCAGTATTACTATCGCAATATAGTAGAAGATAAAGAGTTTTGGAAGCTTTTTCCCAAAGAATACGCTTCGAAATTCCGTGAATTACACGAAAAAACAAAATTCGATATCTTTACAGAAATAGCAGAAGAGATAGAAAGAGGATAACAAAAAGGGATAATACGAAAGCACAATTGAAAGGTTAATGATTAATGGTTAGTGATTAATGGTTAGTGATTGGTAGTGAATTAGAAAGATTTTTATGCAAAGCTTATAGGATAGACGGTGCGAGTTACACGGTCAGTCGTAGCACGACAGGCAGATAATGAAAAGACGAACAAAAGACAAACAAAAGACAAACAAAAGACAAACAAAAGACAAACAAAAGACAAACAAAAGACAAACAAAAGACAAACAAAAGACAAACAAAAGACAAACAAAAGACAAACAAAAGACGAACAAAAGACGAACAAAAGACGAACAAAAGACGAACAAAAGACGAACAAAAGACGAACAAAAGACGAACAAAAGACGAACAAAAGACGAACAAAAGACGAACAAAAGACGAACAAATGACGAACAAATGACGAACAAATGACGAACAAATGACGAACAAATGACGAACAAATGACGAACAAATGACGAACAAATGACGGTGCGAGCCGCACGGGCAGATAAACAAATGACGAAGGAAAGACAAACAAATGACGGTAAGAGCCACACGGGCAGACGAACAAATGACGAAGAATAAATATATCTAAGATCAACTTAGACTCTATCTAAGATGAAATTTAGTTATTATTTTAGTTACATATAATTTTGTTTAATTGAAAAGTTGTATCTTTGCTGAAACTTTAAATGAAATGAGAACACTCTTTTTACTTGCTTCAACACTCCTTTTTCTCACAGTTGAAGCACAACGCCCTAATATAGTAGTTTTTATAGTAGACGATATGGGATGGGAAGACACTTCTTTGCCTTTTTGGAGTGAACGTGTTCCTAATAACGATATTTATCACACGCCTAATATGGAGCGATTGGCTTCGCGAGGGGTGCAGCTTACGCAAGGTTATGCGGCGTCAATTTGTTCGCCCAGCAGAGTGAGTTTACTTACCGGTAGCAATGCGGCACGCCACCGTGTTACTAACTGGACGTTGCACTACAATACCCCTACCGATGTGGAAGATACCGTACTCACGCCACCCGATTGGAATGTAAATGGTATTTCACCCATACCTAATGTACCTCACGCTTATTATGCTAAAACGCTTCCTCAGTTATTAAAAGAAGCTGGTTACTACACTATTTGCATAGGGAAAGCACACTTTGGGGCAACTCAAACCTTAGGGGCTAATCCGTTGAATTTAGGGTTTGAGAAGAATATTGCAGGACACGCGGGAGGAGGACCTGCGAGCTATTCAGGGCTTACTAATTTTGGCAATCGTACTGATGGACAACCTTCGTCGGCTTTTGCGATTCCTGACCTCGAAAAATATTGGGGAAAAGATATTTCGGTAACCGAAGCACTTACGTTAGAAGCACTCGAAACATTAGATAACCGACCTAAAGACCGTCGGTTTTTTCTCTATTTCTCACATTACGCAGTGCATATTCCTATTGAGGAAGATAAGCGTTTCAGTACTAAATATCAGCATTTAAACCCTATTGAAGCTCGTTATGCCTCGATGATAGAAGCTATGGACAAGAGTTTGGGCGATGTGTTGGATTATCTCAAAGCACATCAGTTAGAAAATGATACTTTTATTTTGTTTCTATCGGACAACGGAGGGCTGAGTGCCGTAGGTCGTGGTGGAAAACCTAATACACATAACTATCCGCTACAAGCAGGTAAAGGCTCGGCTTATGAAGGAGGTGTGCGTATTCCTATGATAGCCTCTTGGCAAGGACAACTACCCACAAATAAGCACACTGAGCAACCTGTAATTATAGAAGATGTATTTCCGACACTTTTGGAAGTGGCAAAGATAAAAGACTATAAAGTACCTCAAAAGGTAGATGGGAAAAGTTTTTTGGCAATCTTAAAAGGTAAAAGAGTAGGAGAGGAGCACCGTTGCTTTTATTGGCATTGTCCTAACAATTGGTATACAGTGGAAGGCTATGGTTATGGAGCTTCCAGTGCTATAAGGCAAGGCGATTGGAAATTAGTATATATGCACAAAACGGGTGAGAAACAGTTGTTCAATATTAAAGAAGATATAAGCGAAGCTCATAACTTAATTAAGCAGTACCCTCGTAAGGCAAAGCAACTTACAAAAAAAATACGCCATTATCTCAAAGAAGTAAAGGCGCAGATGCCTATGAATAAAGAGACAGGGAAAATAGTTCCCTTACCTTAATCTTCGTCCTCTAAACCGAGTTCTCTCGCTGATATTTCACGCATTTCTACCTTGCGTATTTTACCCGAGATAGTCATCGGGAACTCTTCTACAAATTTCCAATAACGAGGCACTTTGTAATGAGCTATGCGTCCTTTGCAGAAGTCGTGGAGTTCTTCTTCGGTGAGGGTAACCCCTTCTTTAGGTTTAATCCAAGCCATAACTTCTTCACCGTATTTTTTGCTAGGGACACCAATTACTTGCGCGTCCATTACTCCTTTATAGGTATAGAGGAAGTCTTCTATTTCTTTAGGAGAGATATTCTCACCTCCGCGAATAATTAAATCTTTAATGCGACCTGAGATATGAATATAGCCATCATCGTCCATCATAGCCAAATCGCCAGAGTGCATCCAGCGTTGTTCGTCTATTACCTGCTGTGTAGCCTGTGGACTGTTCCAATACTTCAACATTACTGAATAGCCACGGGTACATAGCTCACCGTTCTCACCTCGTTTCACGATGGCTTTGGTCTCAGGATTGATAATCTTAATCTCTAAGTGGTCGTGAATAGTTCCTACCGAGTGGATTTGTTTCTCGAAAGGTGCTCCTATTTTAGTTTGTGTAGAGACAGGTGAAGTTTCTGTCATACCGTAGCAAATAGTTATTTCGTGCATATTCATTTGCTCTTTTACGCGTTTCATAATTTCAGGAGGACACAAAGCTCCTGCCATTACCCCTGTACGCAGACTTGATAAATCATAAGGTTGTTTGTCTAATACATACAGTTCTGAGATGAACATCGTAGGCACACCATAAAGCGAAGTACATTTTTCTTTCTCTACAGCTTCGAGTGTTTTAGTAGCATCGAAACTGTCATTAGGGATTACCATAGTAGCACCGTGTGTTGTGCAGGCGATATTGCCGATTACCATTCCGAAACAGTGGTAAAAAGGTACAGGAATGCACACTCTATCTTTTTCGGTATAATTCATTCGGATACCGATAAAATAACCGTTGTTGAGGATATTGTGGTGAGAAAGTGTAACGCCTTTTGGGTTGCCCGTAGTTCCTGAAGTATATTGTATATTTACGGGATCATCAAACTGCACTCTCTCTTCAAAAGAAAGTAGTTTCTCGTCGGTAACTTTTTCACCGTGTGCTAAAAAATATTCCCAACTCTCTCCCCAATACACTTCTTTACGCAAAGATTCAGTAAACTCACGCGCATCGTCTATCATTTTTTTATAATTACTACTTTTAAACTGAGGGGCAGCAAAGATGTATGATATCCCTGATTGATTGATTACATAAATCAACTCACTGGTACGATAAGCAGGATTGATATTCACCATTATCGCTCCTATTTTGGCTGTGGCATACTGCAAGAGCGTCCACTCATAGCAATTAGGCGACCAAATACCTACCCTATCGCCTTGTTTCACACCTAAGGCGATAAGCCCTTTCGCTACCGTTGTTATTTGCTTATAAAACTCGGTATAAGTAACTCGGTAGTCCTGGTGTACGGATATAAGCGCTTCCTTATTAGGGTATTTTTCTACTGTTTTACGAAGGTTCTGGTCGATAGTTTCTCCTATAAGAGAGATATTGGAAGCTCCATAGGTGTAAGCTAAGTTTTTATTCATAAGGATTATTTTAAGTTATTCTTTTGTTATTTCAGTAAGTCAGGTCGTTTGGCTTTGGTATGCTCATAAGCTATATTTTCCCGCCATTGTTCTATTTTGGGGGTATTGCCACTGGTAAGGATTTCGGGTACTTCCCAACCCTTGTAGTTAGCAGGACGTGTATAGACTGGTGGAGCCAACAAATTATCCTGAAACGAATCGGTAAGGGCTGAAGTTTCATCGGAGAGGACACCAGGGATGAGGCGAATAATTGCATCGCAGAGCACTGCTGCACCTAATTCTCCACCTGAAAGCACATAGTCACCTATGGATATTTCTTTGGTGATAAAGTGGTCGCGTACGCGCTGGTCTACCCCTTTGAAGTGCCCACACAAGATGATAAGATTTTTAGCCAACGACAGTTGGTTAGCCATCTTTTGTTGCAGTGTATCTCCATCAGGGGTGAGAAATATCACCTCGTCATAATCTCTTTCAGCTTTGAGAGCTGAAATGCACTTATCGATAGGCTCTATCATTAGCACCATACCTGCCCCCCCCCCAAACTGATAGTCATCTACTTGGCGGTAGGCATTATTGGCATAGTCGTGTAGGTTGTGGAAATGTACTTCTACTAATTGTTTATCAATTGCACGCTTTATAATGGAGTAGCCAAAAGAACTCTCCATTAGTTCAGGAACAACTGATATAATATCAATACGCATCAGTCTAACGATGTTTATTTATTTCGTCTTGCAACTGGCGACGCACTTTCTGTTCGCGTTCAATAGCTGCTTTGCGATAGCTCTCGTATTCCTCTTGTAATTCTGATAATTGATGAAGAGACTTTCTTGTAACAATATTTCCGTTAGAGTATTTGTAAATATACAGCACTAATAGAACTCCTAAAGCAATAATAATTCCCCACATAATGGTATTGTATAAACCTTTGGATAATAAAGCTCCAAATAGATTCATACTATCTTTCTCATTGCGGGTTTGGTCTAAGGTAGTTTGCAAAGAGGCTATATTATCATTTAGTGTCTTAATAGTTTCTTCGTGAGTTTTTACTTTTCCCTTTTCAGCAGCGAGACGTGATTTTATATTATTCACACTATCTGCCATACTGCGTTGAAAGCTGGCAAGTTTAGCTTTGTCAAACATTTTGTAATTTTGCCAAGACCCTGCTCTGTCTATCATACGTTGGAACTGTTCGGGTAGGGTGGTAGGCTTTGGTTCTTCAGGCTGTACTTCCACAGTTGTTGAAGCAGTTTTCTGTGAACTAAATGAAGTTGTTGTTGCATCTTGTGCTTTAATTGATACAGCAGAAAAGGCACTAAGTGCCATCATTATTATTAGTTTTTTCATATAACTTATATTTTAAATTAATAATTGAGGTTACAATGTTTTCATTATCTTTGTAAAATCGTCTACAATGGTGGCTCCTTTGTCCTGGTTGTACCATTTTTGTAGTTCTTCTTTGAATTCAGGGGTGAGTTTACCATTCTTAGCCTTCTCTTCTTCTACCATTTTAGTAGCTACTGACGGACGAGAGCCCCAATGTGCTAATACCTTATCTTCTAAGTCTAAAAACACTACTACAGGAATGGCTTTGCCTCCATTGGTAAGAAAAAGATTCATCAGCTCTTCATTCTCATCTCTAAAAACAAGTTTCATAGTGATTTTAGGGTTGAGGATCGCTATTTTATGTACGACGGGTACAATTTGAGCCGCATCAGCACACCAACTTTCGGCAATCACTAATAAACAAACACTCTTAGGGTAGTTTACAAAGAATTGAGCCTTATCTTCAGGTATTTCTATGGTCTTATCTAAGCGTTTGTAGCGTTTTTGGTTTAAAGCAGTGTAATATATACGTTCTTCGGTTTGTTCTTCTCCACTCGATTTTCCTTCTGTTGCATACTTGTCTATCAGGTTGCGATAGGTCTCGTAAGAAACAGCTTTTAGGAGGCTATTGCGAATGATTTGTGTTGTATCCATATTCAATTAATTAACAATTAAAAGGTAAGGCACGAGCTACAAGCTCGCACCTGCTTTTGTAATTTAAGAAGCTATTTGCAAAGCTGATTTGTTGAGTTTTTCCTCAGCGTATTCTTTGGTTACTGTCAGTTCTTTTACGCCTGAATTAGGAAGCTCAAACATCGCATCAGTGAGTATATTCTCGCATAGCGAACGCAAACCACGTGCGCCGAGTTTATACTCTAAGGCTTTCTCAACGATAAAGTCGAGCGCTTCTTCTGTTATATCAAATTTAATGCCATCCATCTCAAAGAGTTTTTTATACTGTTTGATGATGGCATTCTTAGGTTCGGTAAGAATCATACGCAAAGCGTGTTTATCTAATGGATTCATATAGGTAAGCACCGGTAAACGACCTATAATCTCGGGTATCAAACCGAAGTCTTTTAGGTCTTTGGGTATGATGTATTGCACCAAGTTTTTCCTATCTACTTGTGTATTTTTAGACGAGTTGTAACCCACCGCTTGCATATTCAGGCGTTTAGAAATAACACGCTCAATGCCATCGAAAGCTCCTCCGGCAATAAACAAGATGTGTTCGGTGTTTACTTCTATATACTTCTGGTCGGGATGCTTGCGTCCGCCCTTGGGAGGTACGTTCACCACAGAGCCTTCGAGGAGTTTTAGTAGTGCTTGTTGTACCCCTTCGCCCGATACGTCACGAGTGATAGAGGGATTGTCGCTCTTGCGAGCAATCTTGTCGATTTCGTCTATAAACACGATGCCTCTTTCAGCTTTTTCCACATCGTAGTCAGCAGCTTGTAATAGGCGTGAGAGAATACTCTCTACATCTTCACCTACATAGCCTGCCTCAGTGAGTACTGTAGCGTCTACAATGGCAATAGGCACATTTAGCATCTTAGCAATGGTGCGTGCTACTAAGGTTTTACCTGTACCCGTTTCGCCTACCATTATCACGTTACTCTTTTGTATTTCCACTTCATCGTCGGCATCGGGTTGTTGCAAACGCTTGTAGTGATTGTATACCGCCACTGAGAGTATTTTTTTAGTAAAGTCCTGACCTATTACATACTGGTCGAGGAATTTTTTAATCTCTTGTGGGGTTTTCAGGGTCATATCACCCGATACTACAGGCTTCCCTTTTTGAGCTTTAGTACCGAATGCCTCTTCTATAATGATATTAGCTTGTTCAACGCAATAGTTACATATATTACCAGCCATACCGCGAATTAGCATCTCGGTTTCGGGTTCTGCACGACCGCAGAATGAACAATATTCTACTTCTTTTTTAGCCATTATTTTCTTTCTAACACTTCGTCTATCATACCATACTCTTTAGCTTCGCGTGCTATCATCCAGTAGTCGCGTTCTGAGTCTTTATACACTTTAGCAAAAGGTTGCTTAGAGTGTTTGGCAATGATTTCGTAGAGTTCGTTTTTGAGTTTCAACATTTCTTTTAGATTTATTTCCATATCGCTGGCTACCCCTTGTGCACCTCCCGAAGGTTGGTGAATCATCACACGAGAGTGTGGCAATGCCGAGCGTTTGCTCTCAGTTCCAGCACATAGCAATACAGCAGCCATCGAAGCAGCAATACCGGTGCAGATAGTAGCCACATCAGGTTTTATAAACTGCATCGTATCGTAAATGCCTAAGCCGGCATACACGCTACCCCCTGGCGAATTGATATAGATTTGAATATCTTTAGCGCTATCCACACTTTCCAAGAAAAGCAATTGTGCAGTGACAATATTCGCTACTTGGTCGTTTACATCGGTGCCCAAGAAGATGATTCTATCCATCATCAAGCGCGAAAATACGTCCATTTGGGCTACATTCAGCTGGCGTTCCTCCATAATGTAAGGGGTCATACTGCCAATAATCTTATCGTAGTAAAGACTATTTACACCGTGCTGTTTAGTAGCATATTTTCTAAATTCGTCTGATAAATTCACTTTTTTAATGATTAATTGTTAATAATTAAAGGTTATCTTTTTAGGAAGTATGGTTAGATAATGATTAACAGACTTCTACAAAATATCAAACTTTGTCTAAGTGTAGCTGTTTTTACCTTTTATCTCTTGCCTTTTACCTAAAAAGGGTAGTCCAAAATTGCCAAAGTAAGATACAGAAATGGTATTTATCATTAGCAATTTTGGACTGGTTTTTTATGTTTTTTGTGAAGTTCTATTCAGGGAAAGCTAACTTTACAAATTCATCGAAAGTAACTTTCTTTACATCAGTATTTACATTTTCTTTGTAAAACTCAATGAGTTTCTTAAATACCAATTGTTGCTGAATGCGTTGTACTTCTTCTCGGTTTTGCAACACACGGTCTACAATGCCGTCTACATAACTATCGTCATCGGTAGGCATACCGTATTGAGATAACTGTGCTTTGATATAAGTGCGCGCAAAGTCTTTTAACTCTTCAAATTTAGGGTGCAAGTTATTATCTTCCATCACCTTGCCTTCGATAAGCTGATAACGCAATCCTTTTTCTGAATGCTCGTATTCTTTTTCCGCTTCTTCCTCAGTAAGTTCTTTTTCACCAGCAGTGCGCAACCATTTTTTAAGAAAAGCAACAGGGAGGTCAAACTGAGTATTGTCTACCAAATAATCGGTAACAGTGTTCAAGAAATGCTGGTCGGCTTGCTCATTGTATTGTTGTTGAGCACCTTCTCTTATCTTGTTGCGCAATTGCTCTTCGGTGGTAACAGAACCATCAGGGAAGAGTTTATTAAACAATTCTTGGTTTAAAGCAGCTTTTTCGCGTTCATTCACTTCTTCCAGGGTAAAAGTAACTTCTACATCTAAGTGATGAGCTTCGTCGTGCGATACTTTTAGGTAGTGCATTAAGCTGTGTGCATCTTTGAACAACCCTTTAGTTTGCAACTGAAATTGGTCACCTATCTTTTTGCCTACAAACTCTTTGCGAACAGCATTGCTGAGTTCTTCTAAGGTGAAAGTAGCTTGAGAGTCAATACCTTTTTCCTCGTTAAAGAAAGTACCAGTTACTTCAAGACTGTCATCATCTATTACTTCGCCTTTGGCAACGAGTTTACCAAATTGTTTCTGAATGCGTTCTATTTGTTTGTCGATTTGGTCATCAGTAACGGTAATTTCGTAGCGAACGATTCCTTTTTTAGGTTGCAAGTTTACTTCGATAGCAGGAGCTAAGCCTATTTCAAACTCAAAAGTAAAGTCATCGGCATCTAAGTCGATGTCTTTTTTCTCTTTGGGGAGTGGGTTACCTAAAATATTGAGTTTTTCATCGCCTATGTATTTGTATAACGAGTCTTGTAACACTCGGTTGATTTCGTCAAACTTCACAGCTTTTCCATACTGTCTTTTAATCATACCAGCAGGTACGTGACCCTTTCTAAATCCAGGAATAGAAGCAGTTTTTCTGTAATCGTTTAGTACTTTCTCTACTTTATCGGCGTAGTCGTTTTTTTCAATAGCTATCTTAATGACAGCATTCAAAGCATCTACTTGCTCTCTGTTTATATTCATTTTTTAAAAAATATTAATCCAAATTTTTCAGTTTGCAAAAGTAGTACATTTTTTTTATATAGCAAAACTTTATGCTAATTCTTATATTTTAAAAGCATTAATTTTACTTTTTTCTTCACCCTAAATTTTTAATCATTTTCATCTCACAATATTCTTTGCGTTGCTACATTCCTCAGAGAGGAAGTTTGCACCAGCTCAGTATGTGAATAGGGAGAGGTTTCTTTTACCTTATCTTCATTCATTGTTCGTCATTTGTTCATCTGCCCTTGCGACTCGCACCTTCTTTTCTTCGTCTTTTCTTTATCTGCCTGTGCGGCTCGCACCGTCATTTGTTCGTCTTTTGTTCGTCTTTTATTCGTCTTTTATTCGTCTTTTGTTCGTCTTTTGTTCGTCTTTTGTTCGTCTTTTGTTCGTCTTTTGTTCGTTAATTGTTTATCTACTCTTGTAGCTCGCACCGTCTTTTGTTTTCCTTAGGCTTGATTCAGTTTCGCTCTATCTTCAAATAAGTTTTGTCTTTCAGACTGATAGTCTTTACCAATTTTTTTTTAAGGCTTGTCCCCCTTCGGGGGTTCGGGGGCTTCTCACTAGTCTTTTCATTATCTGCCCGTGTGGCTCGCACCGTCTTTTATTACCCGTACATAGTGCTATGATTGCCTCTCGTGCTACGACTGCTCATACGACTCACACTGTGGTATTAACAGCGCATTTGCTAATTATCCAATTATTTACTATCTTTGTCCCATTGTTAATGATTAATTATTCAATTATGGATTATATGACTCCACAGTGGATTAAATATCCTGAACTTTCTGAATTTACGATGGGCTGGCGTATGGGCTATGGCGAAGAGTACCGCTATCAATTTTGGGATTGGTACGACTCGCTTACGAATAAACAGCAGCAAGAGTATCAAAAGCTCTTTCCTTATCCTGTTTTTTGGCATTACAACAATTGGAAAATGATTAACAATGACGGTAAATTATCTCAAGATATTGTTGATAATGAAGAGGATTATTACTTTGGAAGTATTTCCTTTTGGCAACCTAAGGGAATGTGTAAATATTCCAAAGAAACCTTTCTTAACTCTCCTAAAAAACTCAAGTTTCTCTTCTTTTGGAAACCTAATGCCGATGCCATAGATGAATCCTGTTTTTCACAATGGCAACTTTCGCCTTTTAATGTAAATGCCAATGAATATTCGTGTACTGAGCAGTATATGATGGCTGAAAAAGCACGTTTGTTTGACGATGAAGAAGTAGAAAAGGAAATAATGAACACCACTGACCCTAAGCTGATAAAGGCTTTAGGCAGAAAGGTACGCAATTTCGACCCTGCCGTATGGGATAAGGTGAAATACAGTATTGTACTTAATGGCAATTACTATAAATTTACCCAAAACCAAGCAATGATGGATTTTCTTTTATCTACGGGTGATAAGATATTAGTAGAAGCCAGTCCGTTAGACACCATTTGGGGCATTGGTTTAGGTAAAGATAACGAAAAAGCGTTCAACATCGCTTCGTGGCGTGGTAAGAATCTCTTGGGGTTTGCCCTAATGGAAGTACGAGATGAACTTCGCAAACTTTATAAGAACGCACACTTGTTGCTGTAGTATGTAAAGACCAATCACTAAAAGAACTTCTCATTGACGATTTTTAAGTTTTACTTTGTCAATTGAGTAGTATTTTATACTTTTGCCCCAAAATACATCAAAGATGCTTATCATAGGAATTACAGGAGGAACAGGTTGTGGTAAAACAACTGTTGTTAATCAAATTATTAAAGAACTCTCAGGCGAGGAAGTTACCGTTATTTCACAAGATTCTTACTATAAAGATTTGAGTTATCTTAGCTTTTCTGACCGCACCAAAATCAATTTTGACCATCCTAACTCTATCGATTTTGATTTGCTTAAAGAACATTTATTAGCATTAAGAGAAGGAAAAGATATTCAAAGTCCTACTTATTCATTTGTAGAACACAACCGTACTAACGAAACCATTTTAGTTAAACCTACCAAAGTGGTAATTGTAGAAGGTATTCTTATCTTTGCACACCCCGATATCCGTGAGCTTTTTGATATTAAAATATTTGTACACGCCGATTCTGATGAACGACTTATACGTCGTATCAAACGCGATACAACCGAGAGAGGTCGTGATGTGAATGAAGTACTCAATCGCTATCAAACCACCTTAAAACCTATGCATTTAGAGTTTATTGAACCTGCTAAAGAATTCGCCGATATCATTATTCCTAATAATAAGCGCAATAAAGTAGCTATTGATATCATTAAAACAATAGTGCATAACCGTATATTTCAAAAATAATGAAAAAGTTACTTGAATATCTATCTTTATTGAAGGGCTATAAACTATATCTCGCCATATTATTCTTTTTTATAATATGGATGACTTTCTTTGATGCTAATTCTATATTAACTCATCACGAACTCAATAAAGAAAGAGAAAAACTCAATAAGCAAAAACAGTTCCTTAAAAGAGAGATTGAAAAAGATAAAAAAGAACTTCAATCTCTTTACACCGAAGAAGGTAAAGAGAAGTTAGGACGTGAAATATACTATCTCAAACACGACGACGAAGAAGTGTTTATCATCGAATACGATAGCATTAATTAAAACAATAAACTAACTTTTTTTTAAATTAGCTATGAACAAACGATATGAGAATATTAGCAAGATGAACGACATTCTTGCTAAATTAGAAAATACTCTTACCAAAGCTCAAGAAGTATTGGAAGAATGGAAAGCAATCCAACCGGAGTATGACCAGTTGGTAGCTTATTACGATAGTAAACAGTGGCGCCAAGACTATTTTGATAGCAACGATGGTAAAATACCTGACGAAGTACCGCAATGGGTACTCACACAAGATGCTATTTTTGATGCTATTGGCACTCAGTTTTATTTAGCTGATGAATATCGCACTTTATTGGATAAAATTAAAGCAAAAGAAATGAACCCTTAGGAAATCACCGCTTATACTTTTGTAAACTCTTAAAGTTTTTACTAAATCATATGAATAAAGAAACCTTGCGACAACTGTGGGAAACACTACCTCCTAATAATTTAATGCGTGATTGGCAAATGGAAATTGCTGAAATTACTGAAAGTACTATTACTCTTAGTATGCCAGTTACCGAACGCGTTACTCAGATAGACGGGGTTCTTCACGGAGGCGCTACACTTGCGCTGGCAGAAACTGCAGGGAGTTTAGGAGCTTATTTGCTCTATCGAGAAGAAGGAGAGCAGATACGAGGTATAGAACTAAGTGCTAATCACGTGCGAGCAGGTAGGGTAGGGGATACACTCTATGCTAAGGCAATATGTGTGAATGCAGGTAGAACGCTCCAGTTATGGGAAATAAAAGTAACAAATCAAGACGAAAAGCTTATCTCTTACTGCAAATTTACCACTATACGAATTAATTACTAACTGTTAATCATTGAAAAATGGCTGAGTTTATAAAACTATATAATGAAAATCCCAATGAAAAAGATATAAGTAGGGTAGTAGAAGTCCTTCGCCGTGGAGGATTGATTATTTATCCTACCGACACAGTTTACGGATTGGGCTGTGATATTACTAACACTAAAGCTCTTGAAAAGATTGCTCGTATCAAAGGTGTAAAGCTCGAAAAAGCAAACTTCTCTTTTGTGTGTTCTGATTTAAAGAACCTATCAGATTACGTAAAACAAATAGATACAAGTACTTTTAAGTTGTTGAAACGTACGTTACCTGGTCCTTATACTTTCATTATGCAAGGTAATAATAATTTACCTAAAGATTTTAAGAAGAAAAAAACAGTGGGTATTCGTGTCCCCGATAATTTAATAGCTCGTACAATTGTAGAGAAATTAGGAAACCCTATTGTATCTACCTCTATTTATGATGAAGATGATGTGATAGAATATACCACCGATCCAGAACTTATTTTCGAGAAATGGCAAAACAAAGTAGATTTGGTGATTGACGGCGGTTATGGCGATAATGTAGCTTCCACAGTTATAGATCTTTCAGGAGATGCTCCTAAAGTATTGCGTGAAGGCAAAGGAGATATATCAATTATTTGATATTAGCCGTTAGTGGTTAGAAACTAACGACTAACGGCTAACGGCTAACGGCTAACGGCTAATATAGCTTTTTAGTGCCTCTACATATCGCTCAAAAGCTAAAAGACCTTCTTTGGTGAGCTGAACTTCGGTATTGGGGTAGTTATCTTTAAAAGATTTTTTGACAGTGATATAACCAGCAGTCTCTAACTTCTGGATTTGCACAGAAATATTACCAGAGGTAGCTTTGGTTATTTCCTTAATACGAGCAAAATCAGCTTTTTCTTCTGAAACCAATAGTGAGACGATAGCCAAACGAAGCTGTGAGTGCAAAATAGGGTCTAAATCAGCGAACATTACTTCTCTTTTTATATTTGTTATGAAATTGAATACCAGGCACTAAGAACAATAAGGTTGCTAATACTACGCATAGCAAAGGCAAATAGATTTCATAACTAAAAGGCACAAATATACCTGCATAAATTAACAACAAAGCTACTAACGATGTTGCTATCCAGAGTTTCATTTTCATTTGTAATGCCATTGCTAAAGCTACAAAAGCAAAAGGCAGATAAATGACCAAAATGGCTATTTGAAATTTGCCAAAAGAGCTCAAAGGTACTAAAAAAGCAAAAATTGCATTAATGCCTGCAACTGCCCATATCCAATCTAACCAATCGACGTAGTTTTTTTGTGTAGCAACTTTCTTTTCTTTGTATTTGATAATGAAGTTCACCACAAAGCCAAGAGGCATTAATATCAACCATACAAATCCAGATTGTTTGGAATAATAGTTGGTGATAAGCATCACAAACTGCAGTACGCCTGCAAGCATAATAAGCACACTCCAAAAGATAAGGAAGAAACCGTTCTCTTCGTACTTTTGTTTTCGTTGATTGATGACAGACTGAATGATTTTCAAGCTGTCGGATACTTGTAAGTCCATAATGTTAAAATGTTTAATGTTATAAATTCGCTGCAAATATAAGTTAGTTTATAATATAAACCAAATTTTTAGCAATTATTTTTATAGCATAAGGTATGTTTTTTTTATATAAACTTGTAATTCAATTAATTATAGAAGTTTAATTTTACAGTTTACAAGTGCGTGCGAGCCAAAATTTGCTTACTTGATATTCTTTTTATATTTTTGCACTTGTAATAATAAGAATCTTTAATGATTTCATTTACTATTCATTTTTTACTTTTCACTAAATTATGGCAGACGATAAAAAGATAATCTTTTCGATGAATAAGGTAAGCAAAACCTATTCATCTACTAATAAACAGGTACTTAAAGATATTTACCTAAGTTTCTTCTATGGAGCCAAAATCGGTATTTTAGGGCTTAATGGCTCTGGTAAATCCTCTCTGCTAAAAATTATTGCAGGAATAGATAAAAACTATCAAGGAGAAGTAGTATTTGCTCCTAATTATACCGTAGGCTATCTCGAACAAGAACCTCATCTTGATGATGATAAAACTGTTATTGAAGTAGTACGCGAAGGAGTAGCCGAAACTGTAAAGCTCTTAGAGGAATTCAATCATATCAACGACCTTTTTGGGCTCGAGGAAAACTATTCTGACCCCGATAAGATGCAAAAGCTGATGGATAAGCAAGCCGAGTTACAAGACAAGATAGATGCCTTAAATGCTTGGGAACTCGACAATCAGTTAGAAGTAGCAATGGAAGCCCTCCGTACCCCTGAGCCCGATACGCCTATCAAAGTGCTTTCGGGAGGAGAACGCCGTAGGGTGGCACTCTGCCGTCTACTCTTGCAACAACCCGATGTTTTGTTACTCGACGAGCCAACTAACCACCTCGATGCAGAATCGGTATTGTGGTTAGAACAGCATTTGCAACAGTATGCAGGTACAGTCATAGCCGTTACCCACGACCGTTATTTTTTAGACAATGTAGCGGGGTGGATATTAGAGCTCGATCGTGGAGAAGGTATTCCTTGGAAAGGCAATTACTCTTCTTGGCTCGACCAAAAAGCTAAACGTTTGGCTCAAGAACAGAAAACTGAAAACAAACGTCAGAAAGTATTGGAGCGTGAGCTCGAATGGGTACGTCAAGGTGCTAAAGGACGTCAAGCTAAACAAAAAGCACGTTTGCAGAACTATGACCGTCTGCTCAATGAAGACCAAAAACAATTAGAAGAAAAGTTGGAAATATATATCCCCAACGGACCTCGTTTAGGAACTAATGTAATAGAAGCACGTCACGTAGCCAAAGCCTTTGGTGATAAGCTACTCTATGATGATTTAAACTTTGTGCTTCCTCAAGCAGGAATAGTAGGAGTGATAGGACCTAATGGAGCAGGTAAATCTACGATCTTCCGTATGATAATGGGTGAAGAACAGCCCGATAGCGGTGAGTTTTTGGTAGGTGACACGGTGAAGATAGCTTATGTAGATCAAACTCACAAACAGATAGACCCCGAGAAGTCTATATGGGAGAACTTCTCTGGTGGGCAAGACCTCATTATGATGGGAGGTAGACAAGTGAACTCTCGTGCTTATCTCAGTAGATTTAACTTTGGTGGTAGTGAACAAAATAAAAAAGTAGCCACTCTTTCAGGAGGAGAACGCAACCGTTTACACTTGGCAATGACTCTTAAAGAAGAGGGTAACGTATTACTGTTAGACGAGCCTACCAACGATTTAGACGTAAATACTCTTCGCGCCTTAGAAGAAGGTTTAGAGAACTTTGCAGGTTGTGCAGTAGTAATTTCACACGACCGTTGGTTTTTAGACCGTATTTGTACTCATATCTTAGCTTTTGAAGGTGACTCACAAGTGTATTTCTTTGAAGGTAGCTTTTCAGAGTATGAAGAGAATAAGAAAAAACGACTTGGCAAAGAAGTAACACCTACTCGTATTAAGTATAAGAAGTTAGTACGGTAAGAATAATAAATATGAAAACTTTTTGATAAATATTTATTGTTTTTCCAATTAGATTTTGTACTTTTGTGCCAAAATAAAAAAATAGTATGAAGTCTTTTTTACCAACTATGTTTTATTACGGGTTTCCTGTAGTACTTCTTACTACTACCGATAAAGATGGAAACGCCGATGTAACGCCTATTTCAAGCACCTTTACTTTAGGTGCGAATGCTGTGATAGCGCTTGTAAAACTAAACAAGGCTTATCATAATGTGATGGAAGTGCCCGAGGTAGTTTTTAACCTCCCTACTGCAGCTATGTGGGAAAAAGTAGAGGCAATTGCCCCTTATACCGCTCAAAACCCTGTGCCTCCTCAAAAAATGGGTAAATACACTTATACTGACGACAAGTTTAGTATTGGAGGATTTACTCAATTACCTTCAGAAAAAGTACGTCCTCCGCGTATTGTCGAATGTCCTATTCAGGCAGAAGCTAAAGTGAAAAACGTGAATGACCGCGATGCTTATGTACTTGTAGAATTGGAATTTGTGCAAGTACACGCTGAAGACCATTTGGTAATGGAAGGTAATAAAATCAACCCATTAGAGTGGGAACCGCTCATCTATAATTTTAAACATTATTACGGATTGGGAGAACACAAAGGTTTGAATTTCAGTATTAAGTAATGACTTATCTAAGATAAGAAAAAAGAAAGCTTTGCTAAAACTCTTACAAGGTTTAGCAAAGCTTTTTTTATATTCTTTATTGCTAATTGTTAATTATTTTTTACCTTTGCTTCATTAAACAAAAACATTATACAAGATGATGAGAAAAACAGTAAAAACCGCACTGTTGTTTTCGTCGGTAGGGCTAATGGTTGCCTGTGGCGGGAATAACAAAAAATCAGAAAATGCAATGACAGACAAAAATGCTGACAAGGGGATTGCTCTTGCTGAAATGGACACTACGGTACGTCCGCAAGATGATTTCTACAATTATGTGAACGGCACTTGGGCTAAAACTGCCAAAATACCAGCCGATAAACCTACGTGGGGCTCTTTCCATATCCTACGCGAGAAAACCGATGAGAATTGCTTGCTCATCTTGGATAATCTCCTCAAGGAAAACTTCGCTCAAGGTACTGAAGGTCAGAAAATAAAAGACCTCTACGAATCGTTTATCGATTGGAAAAAACGCGATGCCGAAGGACTCAAACCTATTGAAGGTTATTTGAATAAGATTGAGGCTATTAAAAACCTCACAGACCTTCAAAAGTATTTGGAAGAGGTAACTCGCGAGGGTGAAAACCCTATCTGTGCTTGGGGGGTATATGCCGATATGAAGGATTCTAATATGAATACTGTGTATCTCGGCAACTTTAGCATCGGTATGGGGCGCGATTACTATCAAAAAGACAACAAGGAGAATACTGAGGCTTTACAAAAGTATCAAGATTATGTAAAGGCTATCTTTAAAGTTCTTAAAGACGACAAAGCTGCTGAAAAAGCTAAACAAATGGTAGATTTTGAACGCTCGGTAGCCAAATTGATGCTCACCAATGAGGAAGATCGCAATCCTAACCTTAGCTACAACCCTCAAACAATGGCTGAGCTCAGCAAATTAGTGAAGAACCTCAATCTACCTCAGTTTCTTAAAAACGTAGGGGTGAACACTGATAAAGTAGTTGTTTCTGAAATTCGTTTGTACAAACAATACGATAAGTTTATCAACGAAAAGAACTTGCCTCTTATCAAAGATTACCTCAAATATCAATTAGTAGCCGATAATGCGAGCAACCTTACCAAAGAACTCGATGAGCTTTCTTTTAACTTCTACAACAAGGAGTTGCAAGGACAACAAGAACAACGTCCGATGAACAAACGCGCTCTAAGCGTTATCAATAGTATTTTGGGTGAAGCCTTTGGTAAATTGTATGTAGAAAAGTATTTTCCACCTAAAGCTAAAGAAGAAATGGTTACTTTGGTAGATTATCTCAAAAAGAGCTTTGCACAACAT
Organism: Capnocytophaga sp. G1920; assembly: GCF_051417515.1. Classification (NCBI taxonomy): domain Bacteria; kingdom Pseudomonadati; phylum Bacteroidota; class Flavobacteriia; order Flavobacteriales; family Flavobacteriaceae; genus Capnocytophaga; species Capnocytophaga sp. G1920. The sequence continues at coordinate 84,411 of NZ_JBPRKH010000002.1, read as the reverse complement.
ATCAAAGATGTAACTTGGATGTCAGATGCTACTAAAGAAAAGGCTTTGGCTAAACTCAATAAATTTACTGTGAAAGTAGGTTACCCCGATAAGTGGGAAGACTACTCTAAATTGACTATTGAACCGGCTGCTAAAACGGTGTATTTTGCTAACTTGCAACGCGTGAGTGAATGGGCTTACCAAAAGAGTTTGGAAAAAGTAAGCAAGCCTGTAGATAAAACTAAATGGGGTATGTCGCCTCAAACAGTGAATGCGTATTACAATCCATTGTATAATGAAATTGTGTTCCCTGCGGCTATCTTACAACCTCCTTTCTTCAATTTCGAAGCCGACCCTGCGGTGAACTTCGGGGGTATTGGTGCTGTAATAGGTCACGAAATGACACACGGATTTGACGATAGTGGCGCTGAATTTGACGGCGATGGTAATCTAAAAAATTGGTGGACTCCTGAAGATAAAAAGAACTTTGAGAACGCTACCAAAGCCCTTGCTAAACAATACGACCAATACGAACCTGTGAAAGGTGTATTTGTAAATGGTACTTTCACCAGTGGTGAAAACATAGCCGACCTCGGTGGGGTGAACATCGCTTTTGATGCTTTGCAAATGTACTTAAAAGATAAAGGTAATGTAGGTAAGATAAGCAATTTCACTCAAGAACAACGTTTCTTTATCTCTTGGGGTACCGTATGGCGTACGCTTTCGACTGATAAATACCTTACAAATCAAGTAAAAACTGACCCTCATAGCCCAGGATATTTCCGTTCATTCGGTCCGCTTGTGAATGTAGACGCTTGGTATAAAGCCTTTGATGTAAAAGAAGGTGATAAACTTTATAAAAAACCTGAAGACCGCATCAAAATTTGGTAGGTGAGCACCGCACTGATAGTAACTCCTACTAATCCGTGCATTGCAACACTCTGCCCTGTAACATACAAATTTTTGATGTGAGTTTGTGGCATAAAAACGCTTTCCATTATATGGTTAGCGTTTTTTTTGTAGCCGTACAATGCTCCCGTAGGGTTGCCTATATAATCGCGGTAAGTAAGCGGTGTAGAGGTGTAGTAATGAGCAATAGCACTTTTGAGTGTAGGAAATTGTTGAGCAACTACATCTAATAAATCCATAGCACGCTGACTTTTGAAAACTTCATACTGGTTGCCTCTATGATTCCCCTCGGTGTTGGTAGTAAAACTATCTTGCCAGCGTTGCAGTTCATCAGTGTTCATATAGGTGAGGATAGTAACATTATCAGTATATTCCCTGCTGTCTTTTGGTGGATTCATAGAGAGCATATACGAAAGCGGAAAGTCGTTATTAGGGTAATTAGTAGCGTGGTAAACACTGTTATTATCCTTAAACCAATATACATTATAAGGCAAGTAGCGAAAAGAATTTAGCTTGAGTACCAAATGTAATGAAAAGGCAGCAACCGTAGGTTGTAAGCCCTGCACGCGTTTGCAAAAAGAAGGCTTAAAAGGCGTTTTGCCTGTGATGTTGAGTAGTTGCTTTACATCTATAGCCGAGATGATTTGTTTTGCAACAAACTGCTCTCCTTGCTTGGTGAGTACTGTGTTGATAGTATTCCCTTCACTGTATTCAAAGCCTATGACCTCCCTTTGGTTGAAGAGGTCAGCACCGTACTGGCGTAGTTTTTCAATGAGCAAGTTGGTGATTTGGCTACCATCTTGTGTGAGTCGCCAAGCGCTTTCTATATATGAATTGACCGATAGCGCGTGCACGTATAAAGGTGTCTGCTCATCAGCACCTCCATAGAGAAAGTTAGAGCCCAATAGCACGGCTTTGAGTCGTTCATTATTGGTAATACTATTAAGGAAATCTAAGAGTTTTAAAGAAAGCGTATGCACATCGTAATCGGCTACTGCTTGCTTATGGCGGTAGAGTGGAAACTTATCGCAAATAGATTGCATTGTGTGAGCATACTCTTCTAAGGCTTTCTTTTCATTCGGGAAATAGGAGAGGAGTTGTTGTACGAAGTTCTCATAACCCTGAGCGTGAGGATACATCACGTTAGGTGTATCGCCAAAACAAATACGGTCGTAGCCGTTTATATCAAGGCGTTCTACCGAAAGATGATTGGCAATACCTACATCTTTAAAATACTCATATAGTACCTGACCTTCTGCGAGACTTCCTATGTAATGCACTCCTGTATCAAACAGCGTATTATTGCGCACAAAAGTTTGTAGGTTACCTCCATACTGCTCATTTTTCTCCAATACACACACTTTCTTTCCTGCTTTTGCCAAGAGCAAAGCCGAAAAGAGCCCCGAGAGTCCGCTACCTATCACCAAAACATCGTATTGCTTCATTGTCTATATTCCAAAACTCATCAAAAACTTATCGATATACAACTGTTTTTCTTTTGATTTATACTGTTGAATAAAGCGAGGGTGCTCTAATACTACCATTTCACCAAATAAAGTAGCTTCTTTATTCAATTTTTGTAAGAAAGTAGCGTTCTTTTTGCCTAATACGAACACCTTTTGAGTATCTACTCCTAAGGCGATGTGCTTTTTGAGAGTTGCTATCATATAGTCCTTTACCGATTTGAAGAGCGTATCCTCATCGTAATAATTAGCATTGAGCCATTTGCCGTCAGAGGCTTTTCGAACAATAGCCAAAGGAAAAGGAGAATTGATATAAAAATCATTGTAGAACTTAGTGACTCCACCGTATGCTTTTATCATATCATACATAAAAACCGATGATACTTCGTGGGTATGTGCCGACTTCATTACAATACCACACTCGCTTTCTAATCGCTTGGTATCAGTAAAAGGAACGCCTGTAACTCCTGCCCCGTGTCGGCTGGGATTGATGCCTATAATGAATTTCCGCTGACGGTTATCGTTGTAGAATTTGTGATAAAAAGCACGCATTACCTCCATAGTTTCAGGGTTATCCATATAAGGATTCAGCACATCAAAATCCTTAGGCAAGGATTGGTTGTACTCTAAATGTGTGTTGAAGTTGATAATTCTATCGGCAAAAGTATTCATTAGGCTTGTTTTTTGAATTTTACTGCTACCCAGTTGTTGCGTTCTAAGTTCTCGATGTATTGCAGACCGTATGCTTCCGCTTTTTTGCGGATAAGAGGTATATCTTCCTTGTAAAAACCACTGAGCAAGAGAGTGCCTCCTGCTTCGAGGACTGGCACATACTGCGGTATATCGTTTAAGAGAATATTACGGTTGATATTGGCAATAATAAGGTCGAAGTCTTTTTCATTAGCCAGGGAAGAAGCATCTCCCAACTGTACTTTGATGTGCTTACAACCATTGCGTTCTACGTTTTCTGTGGAGTTCTCTACACACCATTCGTCTACATCAATGGCGAGTACCTCAGTAGCACCGCGTTTGCTTGCCATAATAGCGAGTACGCTTGTGCCACAACCCATATCGAGTACCTTTTTGCCTTTGAGTTCTTCCTTTAAAAGGAATTGCAACATCATATAAGTAGTTTCGTGATGACCAGTACCGAAACTCATCTTAGGGTCGATAACAATTTCATAAGGGGTATGTGCTTCGGGGTGGAAGGTAGCACGCACGGTACACTCATCGTCTACGGTGATAGGCTCGAAGTGTTTTTCCCATTCCTCATTCCAGTTCACCTGTTCAATAGTTTGATGTGTGTAGGTAATTTGGAACTCCTCGCTGTGAAGTATCTGTATGTCAGAGAGTATATTAGCATTCCAAAAGGGTTCTTGTATATAAGCCTGCAAACCGGTTTCGGTATCTACAAAGCTCTCGAAGCCTACTTCGGCGAGTTCGGCAACTAATATTTCAGAAGCAACCCCCATAGGAGTAATGGTAAAAGTGTATTCTATGTAATTCATTAAATATAATTGATTATCAGTATTATTTATTTAAGTAGAGTACTGATTAGAAAACTGAGAAAAAAATGTTAAAATATATAAAAACCGTGCATTTTCTTCAAAAAAAAATGATTAAAACACTTCTTTATCTTTATTGCTATGAAAAATATTAAATATTTATTAATCAGTTAAATAAGAGTTACAGCTACTCTGCTGTTTAGATGGTGTTAGAGCGAAGCTAAGACGAAGGAAAGACGAACCTAAGACGAAGGTAAGCCGAAGCTAACGTCTTATTAAGCTGTATTTCAATTGGTAAAAACTTCAATTTTCGACATTGAGGAAAAAATGTTAAAATTGCCGATATGCCAAAAAAAATGCAATAGTTATTAAAGTTTTAATGTCAGAGGGCAAAAGTAGTAAAAAAATAGGGAAGACCAAGAATTATGGTTGAAAAATATTTATTGTGCGTTGCAATTTGTTAATTCTTTCGTATCTTTGCACCCTAAAATAATTGCATACAATGTTTCACAAGGAAGGTTTTAAGATTATTCTCATTACGCTATTCGCCGTGATAGGTATATCGGTTATAGCGCATTATTTTGTTGATATACTGTGGCTTAAAAAGCTTATACAGATAGTAGCTTTTTTATTTTTGATAGCTATATTGCAGTTCTTTAGAAATCCTAAACGCATTACGCCTAAAAATGACCAGCATATTATCGCTCCCGTAGATGGTAAGGTGGTGGTGATAGAAGAAGTGTTTGAGAAAGAATATTTTAAAGATAAACGTTTGCAGGTATCGATTTTTATGTCGCCTGTGAATGTGCACGTAACTCGTTATGCTTTAGGTGGAAAGGTTACTTATAGCGAGTATCACCCGGGGAAGTATTTGGTGGCGTGGCACCCTAAGGCTTCGGAAGAGAATGAACGTACTACCATAGTGGTAGATAATCCTGTATTCGGTGAAGTGTTATACCGACAAATAGCGGGAGCATTGGCTAAACGCATTGTGAATTATGCCAAAGTGGGTGAAACAGTGGTACAAGGCGAAGATGCTGGATTTATCAAATTCGGGTCGCGTGTAGACGTGTATTTGCCTTTGGGGACGAAAATAAATGTGCAACTCAATCAGACCGTAAAAGGAGGAATTGATGTGATTGCCGAAAAATAAAGGATAAGATGCAGAGAATCTTATTGTTAATAGCATTAAGTTTTAGTGGATATGCTACAGCTCAAATAGATAGTCTGGTGCATACTACTGTTGATACCTTACTCGTTCGTACCAAAGATACGCTTACCATAGTAGCCGTTGGCGATGTGATGATAGGCTCCGGTTTCCCTGCTGGTTATTTGCCTAAGGACGATGCGGTGAACAGTTTTAAATACGTAAAACCCTATCTGAAAGGTGATATTGTGTTCGGAAATTTAGAAGGAGTGATACTCGATAGTGGCGATTCGGAGAAGTGCAAGGATACAGAAGAGAGTCCTTGCTATGTTTTCCGTATGCCCAACCGCTATGGGAAAATCATTAAGGAAGCAGGTTTTAACCTGATGAGTACCGCTAATAATCACGCCAATGACTTTGGTGAAAAAGGACGGCGCAATACGGCTAAGATACTCGATAAGGTGGGTATATACCACGCAGGGCCAGTAGAAAAAAAGTTGGTTGTATTTGAGAAAGAAGGCATAAAGTACGGTTTTTGTGCTTTTTCACCCAATAGCAATATGCTATCGATAAATAACATAGAGCAAGCAACCGATTTGGTAAAGGAATTGCGCCCACAGGCGGATATCCTTATTGTTTCTTTCCACGGAGGCGCTGAAGGCTCTAAAAATACACGCGTACCGAGAGCTGATGAGTTTTTCTTCGGTGAAAATAGGGGGAATGTGTATAAGTTTGCGCACTCGGTAATAGACGCAGGTGCCGATATTGTATTGGGGCACGGGCCTCACGTTACCCGCGCGGTGGAAGTGTACAATAGGAAGTTTATCGCTTATAGTATGGGAAATTTCAATACTTATGGGCATTTTAATCTGCAAGGAGTTAATGGTATTGCTCCTTTGCTTGATATTAAGATTGACCGCAAAGGCAATTTTCTTTATGCCAATGTGATTTCAGTGAAACAGACGAAAGTGAAAGGATTAAAACTCGATAATGATTGCAAGGTGTTTAATGAGATGAAACGCCTTACTCATCTTGACTTTCCTGAGACACCTTTACACTTTGTGAATAACCAAATTTTGATTAAAACAACAGAACAGACAGATAACAAACTAATAACTAATAACTAAAATAAAAATGGGAAGAGCATTTGAATTTAGAAAAGCCCGTAAATTTAAGCGTTGGGCAGCAATGGCAAAAACATTTACCCGTTTAGGGAAAGACATCGTAATGGCAGTGAAAGAAGGAGGTCCTCACCCTGAGAGTAACTCACGTTTGCGTGCCGTGATACAGAATGCCAAAGCCGCCAATATGCCTAAAGAAAATATTGAGCGCGCCATCAAAAAAGCAACTGAAAAAGATACTGCAAACTATAAAGAAGTTCTTTTTGAAGGCTATGCACCTCACGGTATTGCTTTACTCATAGAAACGGCAACCGACAATAACAACCGTACCGTAGCTAATATTCGCAGTTATTTTAACAAGTGTAATGGTACTTTAGGTACATCGGGGTCAGTGGAGTTTATGTTCGACCACACTTGTAACTTCCGTATTAATGGCAATGGGATAGACCCCGAAGAGTTGGAACTCGAAATGATAGACTTCGGGGCAGAAGAAGTGTTTGTAGACGAAGACGGTATCCTCATCTATGCGCCTTTTGAGAGTTTTGGAGCTATCCAAAAAGAGTTAGAAAGCCGTAACATAGAAATCTTATCGTCAGGCTTTGAGCGTATTCCACAAGTAACGAAAGAACTTACCCCTGAAGAACAAGCCGATGTGGAGAAACTTCTCGAGAAGATAGAGGAAGATGAGGACGTGCAACAGGTGTACCATACGATGAAAGAAACGGAAGAATAATTAATGAGTTTATTCTTTTCCAAGAAGCTATGAACGAGGTAATGCAGAGTTTAACAGTGAGGGAAACTGTTCAATAAAAAGGTTAATCTTTATGAGAATAATATCAGGGAAGAATAAGGGGAAACAGCTTATAGCACCTAATAAATTGCCAGTTCGCCCTACTACCGATTTTGCGAAGGAAGCTCTTTTTAATATACTCAATAACTATTATTATTTTGAAGAACTTTCTGTACTCGACCTTTTTGCAGGAACAGGAAATATTAGCTATGAGTTTGCCAGTAGAGGTTGCCCCTCAGTATTATCAGTTGATAACCATAACGGTTGTGTGCAATTTATCAATAAAATAGCACGTGAATTAGTCTACCCTATTACAGCACTTAAAGCCGATGTATATGAATATTTAAAACGTACTACTCAGCAGTTTGATGTTATCTTTGCTGACCCTCCGTATGATTTCCCAATTGAAAAGTTTGTTACTATTGCCGATATTGTCTTCAATCAAAACTTACTTACTGAAAATGGAATACTCATTATTGAACATTCGTCTAAAACAGATTTATCAGAACAGCCATTTTTCTCACAAGCAAAGAAATATGGAGGGAGCGTATTTAGTTTTTTTGAAAGAGAAGAACAAGATTAGAGTTTAAACTGCAACAAATATTTCTTAGTATCTTCGGAAATACGACGGCTTTCTCTTGCTTTTTGTATACTCTTATTTTGTACAAAAGGAGAAAGTGTTTTTGATTCTATGTAAGGAACTGTTGCTTCATATTGTTTTGTTAAAGCAGTAGCAAAGTACCACGCTATCATCATATTTATGTAATATTCATCTGAGGTAATTTTTGTTACCCAGGTTAAGTATTCTTCCTTAAAAAGAGCATCTAAATAATTAGACAATAACAACCCAATTCCGTAACGTACTGTATAGGTTTCTTTGCTTGTAATCCATTGTTTGATGTGTTTTAATGTCTCTTCGGGGTATTTCAAGAAGATTTTAGGAGCAAAAGTATCACACGTAGCCCAATTATCAATATAAGGGAGGAACCGCTCTGTATATTGCATTGCTTTATCAAAATCTTTTAGCTGTTCAATGATAAAACCGTGTAGATTATTCTCCTCATAATAATAATGAGGTAACTCTTCTAAAAAAGACATTGCCTCAGTAGGGTAATGCTTTACTAATTCTTTAGCCAACGCTCGCATTGCAGGTGTTCTAACCCCTATAATACGAGATTTCTCCACAGTGGGAATCAAATTCGCTGTAAAATCTCTATAAGGAGAGTCTTCTAATGCCCATAACCGGTCTAAAATAATTTCTTTACTCATAATTTCTTTAAGGTGATTGTCAATCGTTAGGCATTAATCTCACATAACGGATATAACCTTTACCTTCAACTTTAGTGTTAAGGTTCTCGGTTTTAAATTCTACTTCAGCATCTTTAGCATAGTAATATTCATCTTCAACGGCAGTCTCAAAACGTATTTTGTAGCCCTTGTTCAGTTTACTATCATCAATTGTAAGTATCTTTACAGCGCGTTCTCCTCCGCTAATGGTAGCTCCCGTAATCCCATCAATTGTCTGGCGTTTACCATAAAACTTCCACCATTGAGTAAGATCGTCGTACCATTCAGGATCATCTCCAAGAATTTGTAGTGTTTGCTCATATTTACCTTCGGGATTGATAAGTGAAACTACTATGTAGGCTCCTTCACCCTTGTAATTAGTCAGTTGTATGAGGCATTTGTATTTTTTAACAGTTGCTTGCTGTACAAATGAAAGAGTAAGTAAAGCAATTATTCCTACGGCTAATGTTTTTAAAAAGTGCTTTTTTATCATCTTTATTACAAGTTTTAAAATACTACTATTTAGAATAAACTGATGCAAAGATAGGCAATAATTACTATCTGACAATTTATATACTCAACTTTTTTATTTTTCTCACTTTTCTTCGTACCTTTGCACCTGAAAAACTGATAATTTATGAATAGTTCCAAGCGCCAAAAACTACAACACCACAAGAATATAGCTACGGGGCTCTTTGTTTTGATGTTTATCATTTATATAGCAATGGTGGTATGGCATAAAAAAGCTCCCGAACTCACTTTTATAGGTTATATAAAGGCTTTTTCTGAAGCCGCTATGGTAGGAGCGCTTGCCGATTGGTTTGCAGTAACAGCACTCTTTCACAAACCATTAGGATTAAACATTCCACATACCAACCTCATTGAGGAAAGAAAGAATGACATCGGGGAGAATTTAGGTGATTTTGTGGTGGAGAACTTCCTTAAACCTAAACAGATACGTCCTTACATCACCGATATTAAAGTATCATCATTTATAGTTGAGTGGCTCTCGAAAGAAAGTACTCCTCACCAGATAGAAACTTTTGTAAGAAAAATACCTCTCAATGCAAAAGCAAGCGAAGTACTCACCACTTTTTTAGACGAGAATAAACATCAGAAATTCCTTCGGAAAGCTTTTGAAAGGGTAGCTACTTATCTTGCCGAACATCAAGAGATGGTGCAACACGAAATTGACAGCCAATTTCCTCCTCTTGTTCCATCGTTTATTAAAGATACAATTACTCGGAAGGTAAGTAATGGGCTCTATCAGTTAGTTGTAAAAGCATCGGAAGATGAAACACACCCTATCAGGGCTGAAATTACAGCGCAATTGTATGAATTTGCCGAAAAACTCAATACTCCTGAATGGGAACAACATCTTGCAAAGCTATTGCGCACCGCTACGGAGCGCTTCTCCGATGAACTCCGTCAAAATGTCCAGCTGCAACACCAAATAGACGCTTGGGTACAGAAAACTGCCTATCAGTTTGTGCTAAAAAACAAAGAGGAAGTGGGAAAACTCATCAGTCATACGGTAGAGAACTGGGAGGGACGCGAATTGAGCGAAAAACTTGAATTGGAAGTAGGTAAAGACCTCCAATTTATCCGTATCAATGGCACTTTGGTAGGCGGATTAGTCGGTTTGGCTATTTACGCCTTTACTCAGTTATTCTGAAAGAGATATTAGCCTATTTGCTAACTTTCCTGATTTGCTAATTTGCTAATTCTTCCCTACCTTTGCGCCCGAAAATGTTTCAACTATGGATTTTGAAATACTAAAAACAGACGAACATACTAAAGCACGTGCTGGGAAGATTACTACCAGCCACGGCGTGATTGAAACCCCCATTTTTATGCCTGTGGGAACGGTGGGAAGCGTGAAAGGAGTGCACCAACGCGAACTGAAAGACGATATTAATGCCGATATCATCTTGGGGAACACCTATCACCTCTATTTACGACCTCAAACACCCATTTTGGAAAAAGCAGGAGGCTTACATAAGTTTATTAATTGGGATAGAAACATACTTACCGATAGCGGTGGTTATCAAGTATATTCATTGGCTGCCAACCGAAAGATAAAAGAAGAAGGTGTAAAGTTCAAAAGCCATATCGATGGCTCTTTTCACTTCTTTTCACCCGAAAAAGTAATGGAAATAGAGCGCAGTATAGGTGCTGATATTATGATGGCTTTTGATGAATGCACGCCTTACCCTTGTGAATACGGTTATGCAAAACGTTCAATGCATCTCACACATAGGTGGCTCGATAGATGCATTGCTCACCTCGAAAAAGTACCTTCTAAATACGGTTATCATCAAAGTTTATTCCCGATAGTACAAGGGTCAGTCTATAAAGACCTTCGTACACAGTCTGCCGAATATATTGCAAGCAAAAATGCCGATGGAAACGCTATCGGGGGGCTATCAGTAGGCGAACCCGTAGAACAAATGTATGAAATAACCGAACTTGTATGCGATATTCTCCCCAAAGACAAGCCCCGATACCTTATGGGAGTGGGTACACCCGTTAATATATTGGAAAATATTGCTTTGGGAGTGGATATGATGGATTGTGTAATGCCTACGCGCAATGCTCGCAACGGAATGCTCTTTACTGCAAAAGGAATTATCAATATTAAAAACAAAAAATGGGAAGATGATTTCTCGCCCATAGACCCTGACGGTCATACTTACGTAGATACCTATTACACGAAAGCCTATTTACGTCATTTATTCGCTGCTAACGAGTTTTTGGGCAAACAAATCGCTTCAATTCACAATCTTGGTTTCTATTTATGGCTTGTGAGGGAAGCTCGCCGACAAATTGTAGCGGGTACTTTCTTTACGTGGAAGACAAAAATGGTTACTGATATGTCAAATCGTCTTTAAACAAATTAAATTAATTAATATACTTCTGATAAAAACGCTTTTGCGTCGCTAATTCCCCCTTTGGAGGGGGATAGGGGGAGGTTTAAAAAACAAAAAAATGAAAATACTCGACTGGTACATCTTAAAACGCTATCTTCTTACCTTCTTTATGATGATAATTCTCTTTATTCCTATCGGAATTATCGTAGATTTATCTGAAAAAGTAGATAAGATGATACAAAAAGGCGCCCCGATGAACGAAATACTGTGGTATTACCTCAGTTTTATCGTTTATTTTGCCAATATATTGTTTCCCATCTTGCTATTCCTCTCTATCATCTGGTTTACATCAAAGTTAGCCAATAATACCGAGATAATCGCTATCCAGAGCTCAGGTGTATCGTATATGCGCTTTTTGCGTCCGTATATCGTGGGTGCGAGTATCATTTCGGTGATAGTGTTTTTTATGGGAATGTTTATTGTACCGGCTGCCAGCACTGTGTATAATGATTTTTGGAATAAGTATATACGTTCTTCGAAGGTGGAAAGCGTTTCAGACCTCTACAATCAGTTTTCTGACAACGATTACCTTTATGTAAGCTCGTTTAACTACCAAGACAAACGCGGGTATAACTTTTCAGTAGAACATTTTGAAGGTATTAAGATGACGGAAAAGATAAATGCCGAAACGATTCAGTGGATAGACAGCACGAAAACCTATCGGCTTACTAATTACTCCAAAAGAAAGATAGGGGAGGGCGACGATGTGATAGTGAAACGCGACCAGTTAGACACGATATTCAATTTCAAGCCTGATGACCTGATGCCTATGGAATATACAGCGGAAAATAAGAACTTGTTTGAGCTAAACAAGTTTATTGAACGCGAAAAGATGAAAGGTTCACCCAATTTAAATATGTATCTATTGGTAAAATACCGCCGTTGGGGTGCTATAAGTACTGCCTTTATCCTTACGCTTATCGGCGTGGCTGTTTCATCGGTGAAAAAGCGCGGAGGAATGGGAATCAACTTAATGGTGGGAGTAGTCGTAGGGTTTAGTTTTGTGTTTTTCGACCGTGTGTTTGGAACCCTTGCTCAAACCTCAGGAGGCTTATCCCCATTGATGGCAGTCCTTTTGCCTAACCTTATTTTCCTTACCTTAGCTATCTTGTTACTCCGGAAAGTAAGAAACTGATAGAGCATTTTAACCCTTTGTAACACCAAAAGAAAGTGTTGCAACTGTAAAACAAAAGAAAGTAAATGCAAAAGGTAGTAAAGTAATAAGATAACAAAACTAAGTAATAAGTAAAAAGCGTATTGTAATGCCAAAATAACCCACTGTAACTACAAACGTAAGTAATGTAACAGCTTATCGTCTTATTTTAAATTGATATGAGAAGTTTACAAAGAATACTTTTTTACCAGCAAAAACAATAATTTGCACAGTGTTATTTGGCAGGATTTTTGCGGTATAGAAATGAATGTAAATCATAATGATTTAACATTTTTCAACTAATTTATAGACCTTTTAAAATATGTAATATTATGAAGGAAAAGAGTACAGAATTAAAAACACTTGAAAACAGACGTTTGTTATTTACCAATTACAGTGAAATAGCCGAATTGAAAGCTCAGTTAGAGGAATATCAATACAATGAAGAGGCTATGAAAGTAGGTAAAGCACTTTATGACAAAGCACAAGCCGCTTATAACGATAATTTGGCAAAAACGAGCCAAACGGTAGAGAAAAGAGCCTTGTTTGAAAAGGCTTATAAAGCGATGAGCGACAAATATAAAGAACATCGCAAGGTCGCAAAAGTAGCGTTGAAAGCATCTCCCGAAGCGCTGGTATCATTTGGGTTAAAAGGAACGATGTCGCGCGATTATCTGGAAGGTTTAGCCACCACGAAAAAGCTTTACGAGGGCATTAAAGCCACTACTACCCAGCGGGCAGCGCTCGACAGGTTCAAACTTACCGAAGCCGTCGCCGATGAACAGCTTTCAGCCATTGTGAAAGTGGAAGAGCTCCGTGCGCAATACGTGAAATTGCGCGGTATCGACCAACAAGCCACTCAGGATAAGAACAAAGCCTTCGAGGCAATGAACAAATGGGTGAAGGAATTTTACGAAGTAGCCAAGATAGCCCTTTCTGACCGTCCGCAACTACTTGAAAGCATTGGTAAACTCGTAAAGAGTTAGTTGTAACGCAATAATATAAACATTTTAGCACAGAAGCCCACCCGCCACCAAAGTTAAGAATTTGTTCTTTTTCTTGTTTATAAATTTTTATTAGATTTTAGGGTGTGGCTTCTGTGTATTTTTAAATTGCACAAAAGAATAATATTATGAAAACAGCTATAGAATTTAAAGAAACACAATTTTCTTATATATTACTGTCTATTTTAGCCCTTTTTATAGGGATTATAGCTTTTTCGGGCTATCAAAGCAAAGGAGGTTGGGTAATAATTCTATTATTAGTGGCTATTTTAGTAGCTGTATTCTATAAACTCACTACTGTAATAGATGATTATGGTATTGTAGCTTCATTTGGTATCGATTTTTTGAGTAGACGAATGAATTTTCAAGAAATGGACGTCTCTACTATTCAACTCATTGATATTCCTTGGTATTATGGCATTGGGATACGGTATACTTCGGCAGGTATCATCTATAATACGAAACATAATAAGGCAATCAAGATATTGTCTAAGGACAGAAAGAAGGTGTTTTTGGTAGGAACTGACCATTATGAGGAAATAAAGTCGATACTTCTGCAAAAGAACAACTAAAAGCCTCTCTGAAAGGTATATAAATGGAATTAGTAAAAGCAAAAAAGCATTTAGGACAACATTTTTTAAAAGATTTAAACATTGCACAGAAAATAGCTGATACATTATCGCTAAAAAACTATAAAAAAGTAGTAGAAATAGGAGCTGGAATGGGCGTGCTTACTCAGTTTTTGCTCAAAAAAGACGTTGATGTGCACATAGTGGAAATCGATAAGGAATCGGTAGCTTATTTGGAGGCAAATTATCCTGCATTAAGAGGAAAAATAATTGCCGATGACTTTTTGAAATATGATGTAGCGGGTTATTTATCCGAACCATTTGCTATTATAGGTAATTTTCCTTATAATATCTCTACTCAAATCGTTTTTAAACTACTTGAACTGCGAAAATATGTTCCTGAGTTTAGTGGAATGTTTCAGAAAGAGGTAGCCGAACGTATATGCGAGCACGAAGGCAGTAAAACGTATGGAATTTTATCAGTTTTAGTACAGGCTTTTTATGAAACGAGCTATTTATTCACAGTTTCGGAGAGTGTTTTTAATCCTCCGCCCAAAGTAAAGAGCGGTGTAATACGATTAGTACGGAAAGCTGACTTCCATTTAGATTGTGATGAAGGATTATTCTTTACCGTAGTGAAAACAGCTTTCAATCAACGGCGAAAAACCCTTCGCAACAGCCTAAAACCACTACTTACAGATGAGAATTTAAAGCAAGACCCTATATTTGATAAGCGTCCTGAGCAATTGCCTTGGCAAGAGTTTGTTTTTATTACTAAAAAAATCAGTAATCAAGTTTGATAGCTAACGATTTGACGTCTTAAAACTATGACAACTTTTAAAATAACAGATGAACTCATTGAGAAAATCCATAAACTCATTGAGGAAAAACAAAATAAAGAACTTACAACCCTCTTAAATGATTTACACTATGCCGATATAGCTGAAATCATTCACGAATTGGATATTGAAGAGGGGGTATACATCATTCGTTTAATTGATGCTGAGAAAACATCAGATGTACTCACAGAATTAGACGATGATTACCGTGAGAATATCTTAAAAAACCTTTCTGCAAAAGAAATTGCCGATGAAATCATCGAGTTGGACACCGATGATGCGGTGGATATCATCTCTGAATTGCCCGAAGATAGAAAAACAGAGGTTATTTCGCATATTACGGACGTAGAACACGCCAAAGACATCGTAGAATTACTTCGTTATAGCGAAGATACTGCGGGAGGACTAATGGCGAAGGAACTTGTAAAGGTAAATGAGAATTGGAATGTGCTAAAATGCGTAAAAGAAATGCGCGAACAGGCGGCTCACGTTACTCGTGTGCATTCTATTTATGTGGTAGATGATAATGATGTGCTTAAAGGACGACTTTCACTTAAAGATTTGCTTACTACTTCCACACGCTCAGAAGTGAAAGACATTTATATTCCAAAAGTAGACTACGTATACGTTACTGATACTGCCGAAGAGGTAGCTCACATAATGAGTAAGTATGACTTAGAGGCAATTCCTGTAGTTGATGAAATGAAACGTCTTGTGGGACGCATCACTATTGATGATGTGGTGGACGTGATAAAAGAAGAAGCTGAAAAAGACTATCAGTTGGCAGCAGGTATTACCAATGATGTGGAGGCAAGCGATAGTGTATGGAAACTTACCAAAGCACGTTTGCCTTGGTTACTTATTGGAATGTTCGGAGGATTAGGTGCAGCGAGTATTATCAATGGTTTTCAGGATACGATGATGATTTACCCTATATTATTGATATTTATTCCGCTTATTCAAGCTACTGCGGGAAATGTGGGAGTACAATCATCGGCGATAATAGTACAAGGATTAGCAAATAATTCTATCGACGGCGAACTTATCAAGCGGTTATTCAAAGAATTTCTATTAGGACTCATCAACGGAGGAACTATTGCAGGAATAGTGATATTAGTAAGCCATTTTGCTTTTCAAGCTGAGTATTTGGTAAGTATTACGGTAGCCATAGCACTCATTACAGTGATTGTAAATGCTGCTGTGATAGGTACTTTTATCCCGATACTTCTCCACAAGCGCGGTATTGACCCAGCGGTTGCTACGGGTCCGTTTATCACTACCAGCAACGATGTTTTAGGTATCTTGATTTACTTTTTTATCGCAAAAATGATATTAGGATTTTAAAACAACCTTCATTTGTTTTTCAGTATCCGCTTTTTGTTATTTTACAACACTTCCGCAACTACAAACGTGCTTCCACCAACAAAGATAAAGTCAGTGGGAAGCGCTTGTGCTTTAGCGGCATTTAAGGCTTCTGCTACTGAAGAATATCTCTCCCCTTGGAGTCCTTTTGTAGTGGCAATTTTCTTTAATGTATCTACATTAAGTCCTCTTGCAATAGCAGGACTGCAAAAATAATAGGTAGCTTCTTTTGGGAAAAGCTCTAAAACACTATTTACATCTTTTTCTTTTACAAAACCTACTACAATATGAAGATGTGTATAGGTTTGCTTTTTGAGTTGTTCCATCACATAAGTAAGTCCGCCCACATTATGTCCTGTATCACATACGATAGTAGGGTAGGAGCCAAGGGTTTGCCAACGACCTTTCAGATTTGTATTGTGCACTACGTGTAAAAGACCTTGTGCAATATTCTCCGGAGTAATATCCCACCCCTGGTGGATAAGCAATTCGGTAACAGCTATTACTCCTTTGATGTTTTTCTCTTGGTAGGCACCTTGAAGGTCGGTTGTAAGAGAAGTTTCTATGTGATTAGCAAAAATAATAGGAGCATTCATTTCTTTAGCTTTTGCTGTGAAGACGGGAGCAGTTTCCTCTTGATATTCACTGATTACTACAGGCACATTTCGTTTGATAATACCAGCTTTTTCAAAAGCTATTTTAGGTAAAGTATCTCCTAAAATATCAGTATGGTCTTTGGAGATATTGGTAATAAGAGAAACTTCGGGAATGATAATATTAGTGGAGTCAAAACGTCCTCCTAAACCTACTTCTATCACAGCGATATCTACTTTTTCATTCTCGAAATAGCTGAACGCCATTCCTACTGTCATTTCAAAGAATGAGAGGTGATATTCTTCCAAAAAGGGTCTGTTTTTAGCTATAAAACTTACCACATAGTCTTCAGGTATTTCCTTCCCATTAATTTTGATACGTTCGCGGAAGTCTTTGAGGTGTGGAGAGGTGTACAATCCTACCTTAAATCCTGCCTCTTGTAGGATAGAAGCGAGCATACTGCTGGAAGAACCCTTTCCGTTAGTGCCTGCAATATG
Source organism: Capnocytophaga sp. G1920 (assembly GCF_051417515.1). NCBI lineage: Bacteria > Pseudomonadati > Bacteroidota > Flavobacteriia > Flavobacteriales > Flavobacteriaceae > Capnocytophaga > Capnocytophaga sp. G1920. The sequence continues at coordinate 67,262 of NZ_JBPRKH010000002.1, read as the reverse complement.
CAAACTTTTGAATTTTGTTTGAGGGTTTCCTAACACCGAAGTAAAGGCGAGGATATTATCTAATTTGTTGTTCAAAGCGGTTTTACCTTGTGTTTGAAACATTGGTAAGCGGTTGAACATCCACGAAAGTGTTTCTTGATAATTCAATGTTAAAGATAATTTTAGTTGTTTTACAATCAAAAATGAGATAATCAGTTATACTATAACCATTATCTCATCTTGTTAATTATTAATTACCAATTATTAATTGATTTCTTATTCTCCGAGTTTAAAGTTGATAACAATAAAACCTACTTGACGTGCAGGAGCATTATCATCGGCGTTCCAGCGGTGCATAGTAGCTGTTTTTCGAGCAGCTTCCAGCAAACACTGAGCAGAGTTAGTAGTTCCTTTCACACCAGCAGTAGCTTTTACTACTTTACCACTACGGTCTACTTCTATTTGTACTACTACGCGTCCTTCCTCATTGCAATTTTGAGGTACTTTACCTTGTGAAGCAATAGTACGACCTTTCAATCCCCAACCTTTGCCAGTGCCATTACCACCTCCTGAGCCATAATAAGAATTAGCGTACTGACTACCATCTATCTGTCCCTGATAACCAGGTTGGTTGCCATCTCCTTGTCCTGAGGTACCACTACCACCTGCATTGGCAGCTCCCAATATATTTGATAACGCATCCGAAGTTTCCCGTGAAGGCTTAGGAGCGGGTTTTGGACTCTCTTTTGGAGTATCTTTTTTAGGTGTTTCTTTCTTTTTTTCTTTCTTTTTAGGTACTTCGGGTACAGAAACTTCTTCGTTGTTATCTTGAGCCAAAAGGTTTTCCTTTACTTCTTGTGAAGTACTCTGTTCTGGTTGTGTTTGAGGAGATGTTTTAGTTTCTTCCTGTTTAGCAGCACTTGGCGGAGGAGTGCGTTCGCCCATTCCTACCAAATCAACTCCATAAATAACCTCTACACCTTTTTCGGGTGGTGGGTCTAAGTACTTCATTCCTGCAAAAAACAGTATGAAGATTACTAAACACATCACAACCGTAGTGAGTGCTAAGGATTTACGTTTATGTTCTGTATCGAATAAATTCATATACCTTTCTATTTTGGACGAACAGCCAAAATCACCTTAAATTGGTTTTGGTTTGCCACATCCATCACTGTTACCGCATTTTCAATAGGTACACTTTCCTCTACACGCAAAATGATAGTAGGATTTTCTACTCCCTTGAGTGCTGATTTGAGCTCTGTATCGAGATTATCTACTGAAATAGGTTTCTTGTCAAGAAAATAGTTTAAATATTTATCAATGCTTACTGAAACGTTTTGTGTATTGGTGCTTTTACCTTTAGCTTTAGGCAATAACAAATCAAGTGCATTGGGGCTGTTGGCAGTAATCATAAAGAATATTAACAACAGAAACACAATGTCCGTCATAGACGACATACTGAACTCAGGACTTACCTTATTTCTACCTTTTAATTTCATAATTAGATCAGAGTAGTTTTTTAAGACCTATAGAGGTTCGTTTAACAAGTCTAAGAATTCAACAGCATTGGCTTCCATTAGGTGTACCACCTTATCAGTTTTTACTACTAAGTGGTTGTAGCCTACATAAGCAATAATTCCTACTATAAGCCCTGCTACGGTAGTTGCCATCGCGGTGTAGATACCACTTGCTAATGACCCCATCTCTGCCTGACCGCCTGCTGAAGCCATTTCGTGGAATGACATAATCATACCAACAACTGTACCTAAGAATCCAATCATAGGTCCTGCTCCTGCAATAGTAGCGAGAATAGCCGTATTCTTTTCAAGATTGTAGACCTCTAAAGTGCCTGCATTTTCAATAGCTTTATTAATATCTTCAAGAGGTTTACCTATACGAGAAACCCCTTTTTCAATAAGGCGTGCTACAGGAGTATTCGATTGTACACAAAGCATTTTAGCAGCATCTAAGCGTCCAGCTGAGATACAATCACGTATTTTATACATAAAAGTTTTATCCATTTTAGAAGCTGCCTTAATAGCAAAAAGGCGTTCAAAATAGAGGAAAAGAGCTACAGCGAGCATCACAAATAAAATACCAATAATAATGATACTGCCCATACCACCATCTAGAATCAGTTCCATTATAGAAAGGGTTTTCTCTTGTACTGCGATGGGAGCAGTCTCGGTTGCAGTAGTTGCAACGTCTACAGAAGTTTGTAATCCTAACATATTATTTTTGTTTTTCTGTTTAAAAATATCGCAAAAATAAGAAATAATTATCAATAGACAATTATTAATTAATAATTAACAATTTAGAAAATTATAAACACTTGATAATCATTTGTTATTAAAATGAATAATTAACAAAAAAAGCTACTCAGTATTGAGTAGCTTTTGTGGACTCTACTGGATTCGAACCAGTGACCCTCTGCTTGTAAGGCAGATGCTCTGAACCAGCTGAGCTAAGAATCCTTTTTAATTATGAAAACAACAATAAAATCCGAGTTTTGGTGGGTCCTACTGGATTCGAACCAGTGACCCTCTGCTTGTAAGGCAGATGCTCTGAACCAGCTGAGCTAAGAACCCCAAAATTACAATGATAAAAATTTTTTAATTTTAACCTAAGTGGGTCCTACTGGATTCGAACCAGTGACCCTCTGCTTGTAAGGCAGATGCTCTGAACCAGCTGAGCTAAGAACCCTTACGTTTAATTCGGGTGCAAAGGTACTACTTTTTTTTAACTCTCCAAATTTTTTGGTGAAAAAAAGTAGAAAAAGATTACAATGTAGTAAGCATCACCTCTTCAGCTCCTTTATGAAATGTATGTCCAGAGGTTTTTATAGCGTTGTAACTGATAGAGCGTGTGGGCTATGCGTTGGTTTTGGGGCAACTCTAAATTAGGATCGGCTTTCAGTAGATCGATAGCTTGAAAGCGTGCTGCTTTTAGTATATCTTGGTCTTTTACAAGGTCGGCTATTTTTAGAGCGAGCACTCCACTTTGTTGCTTACCCATTAGGTCACCAGGACCACGCAATTTTAGATCTACTTCAGCGATTTCAAAACCGTCGTTGGTGCGCACCATCGTTTCCATACGTGTACGAGTATCGTTACTCATTTTGTTACCTGTGAGTAATATACAATAACTCTGTTCACTGCCACGCCCTACACGTCCACGCAACTGGTGTAGTTGTGAAAGTCCAAAGCGCTCGGCACTCTCAATTACCATTACAGAGGCATTGGGAACATTTACCCCCACTTCTATCACGGTGGTAGCCACCATTATTTGTGTTTCATTACGTAGAAAGCGCTCCATTTCAGCATCTTTTTCAGCTGGTTTGAGTCTACCGTGTACCATAGAAACCTTATATTTTGGCAAAGGAAAGCTTGCCGTGATATAATCATAGCCTTCGGTAAGGTTCTTAAAATCTAACGCTTCCGATTCTTCTATAAGTGGATATACTACATAAGCTTGTCTTCCTTTATCTATCTCTTTTTTAATAAATTCATAAGTCTCTGCACGGTGGTTTTCAAACTGATGTAGAGTTTTAATAGGCTTACGCCCAGGGGGGAGCTCATCTATTATCGAAACATCTAAATCACCATATACACTCATCGCTAAAGTGCGTGGGATAGGGGTGGCGGTCATTACTAAAATATGAGGCGGAATAGTGTTTTTATGCCATAACTTCGAGCGCTGTTCTACCCCAAATCGGTGTTGCTCATCGATAATGGCGAGTCCTAAGTTTCTGAACTGTACTTTGTTTTCCAAAAGAGCGTGAGTGCCTATAAGGATAGAAAGCTCTCCAGACTGTAATTGTTCGTCTAACATTTTGCGTTCTTTAGTTTTAGACGAACCTGTGAGCAGTGCTACAGTTACTCCTGTTTCTTTTAGTAGTTCACTAATGTTTTGGTAATGCTGATTGGCGAGAATTTCGGTAGGTGCCATCAAGCAGGCCTGACAACCATTATCTACTGCTAAAAGCATCGTCATTAGGGCTACGATGGTTTTACCAGAGCCTACATCGCCTTGCAACAAGCGGTTCATTTGGGCATTTGAGCCCACATCGGCGCGTATTTCTTTCAATACTCGTTTTTGGGCATCGGTAAGCGGAAAAGGCAAATGATGGTTATAGAAGTTCATAAAAGCATCGCCTACATTCTTGAAAGGTTGTCCTTGGAACTTCTGTTTGTGCAGAAGATTCTTGCGTACCAACTGTACTTGTATGTAGAAAAGCTCTTCAAATTTGAGTCGTACAGAGGCTTTAGTAAGCAAAGTTTGATTTGTAGGGAAGTGGATATTGCGCATTGCCTCCTGCTTGGAGATGAGGTTCATTGAAGTGAGTATGTTATCCGGTAAATTCTCAGCAAAGCTATTGCCTATTTCTTCAAAAACCGTTTGTACTAATTGGCGCATCACTCTATTGGTAATGTTGCGTTTAGCTAATTTTTCGGTGGAGGGATATACGGGCTGAATACTGCTGTGTCCTGCCTTCTTGAATTCGCTGAGCAAGTCCATTTCGGGGTGAGGCATAGAGAAAGTGCCTCCAAAGAAATTCAGTTTGCCAAAAATCACATAAGGTTCGTTGATTTTTAGGGATTCACGCAACCATTTGAGCCCTTTGAACCACACGAGCTCCATAGCGCCCGTATCGTCTACAAAGGTAGCAACAAGACGAGTACCTTTTTGGTGAGCCGACTCTACTGTGCGTAAGTTTACTATCTTGCCTACGAGTTGCACCTCGGCATTATTGTTCTGTAATTCGTTGATTTTGTAAAACTTGGTACGGTCGATATACCTGTTAGGGAACAAGTTTAGCAAATCTTGATACTCATAAATACCGAGCTCTGTTTTCAAAAGTTCAGCCCGCTGATTGCCCACGCCACGCAGATAGTTGATGGGAGTATGTAGGATATTCTCTGGAATCATAAGAGCAAAAGTAATAAAAAAATACAAACATCAAGCTCACATTATTTAATTCTTGTTTATAAAAATTACCTCAAATATCTTACTCCAATTCTTACCCGTGATGAAGAAAGTATTACGCCTAGCGTGATAAGCAATGCCATTAAGAACATCTAAGTCAGGAGTTTGTTCTACTTTTTCTTTTAATCCTCGTACATCTACAACGCCTTCTATAGCACCATTATTGGGGTTGATAATCATAATACCATCTTTTAGATAAGTATTAGCATATATTTTCCCGTCTACAAATTCTAATTCGTTAGCATTGGTAAAAATAGATTTATTAGTACATAGTTGTAAACTGTCTACTTCTTCAAAAGTGTTAGGATTGAGTATCCAAATCTTTTCTGAACCATCACTTTTGTAAAGTTTATCACTGCCGTTATGACAGAGCCCCCAACCTTCTTTACTTTTATGGTAAGAGAATGTTTTTAACAGTTTTAGCTGAGTATCATATACAAATCCTATATTTTCTCTCCAAGTGAGTTGGATAATTTTATCTCTAAAAACGGTAGATCCTTCACCAAAATACATTGCTTGTAAAGGTACATTTTTGTACATTTCGCCCGTAAAAGGATTCCATTTGCGTATGGAAGATTCTCGGTATTGCCCTGTGCTTTCTACTAAAGTATCACCTATAAATTCTAAACCTTGAGTATAAGCCTGTTTGTCGTGGGGATATTCATTTAGTATTTTATAAGTATACAATTTAGGAGCTTGTCCTGCTAAAAGTAAAATTTCTTTTCGTACTTTATAAACTTCTCCTTTATCAGTATATACAGTTACTTCTAAAGGCTGTTTACCTAACATTAGGTTTTCAAGTACTATGTTCTCATTAGTAACAACAAGCTCTTGGTGATGAAACTGATAGCTAATCTTTACTATTTTACCTTCAAACTTAGGATTCACAACTTTTATCTGTAAAGTTTCTCCTATGTGGTATTCCTTCTTTTTAGGATACAGTTCTATATTGAAAGCGTCTTGCTTAGGTGGATTTGCATTTTTGCAAGCTCCTATTAATAAGAAACTTAATATGCAAATTAACTGTTGTAATTTCATTCTATCGTTTACTTTGAAAAATATAAGTAATAGTTCCTGTTTGCTCTTTTTTGCCTGTTACAGCATTAAATCTGGCTCTGCTAGCATATAGTAATGAGTTTTCTATAAGGCAATCATCATTGGTAGTTGAATTCATTTTGTCAAGAGCTGTTCTAATAACTCTTCCTGCTTCATCAACTGTAATAATAATCACTACTTGCCCTTCTTTTTCACAAGTAAATACAGGGTTAGGTATATTTCCTGTCCTGCCAGATAAGGCATATTTTACTAAAGTATTCTTATTTACTTTATTATCAGATGAAATTTTAGTTGTTTTTTGAAGAGTATTATCGTCCGATATTACTAAGTTAGACGACATTTTATTATTACTCACCAATTCTTCTTTAGCACTTTCCATCTCTTGAGAAGCACGCTCTGCCATTATTTCGTCTAAAGTTTTAAAATTCTCAGTATGACGTAAGTCAGCATCGGCTTGATTATAAGCATTAGTAGTCAGTTTTGCATTCATAGTTTGAGAAAGATCAGGCGCTTCAGTTTGTTCCTCTAATTTTGGAGGTTCATAAGGTAAATCATCTGGAGTGAATGCCATTTCAATCATTATTTCTTTCTCTCTACTGCTAAGTTGTATCACCATAAGGGTTACTATCGTACCGAAAAGTATCAGTAAAGTAAGTATAATTGCCTTATCAGTATTTGAAAACATCGATAGAAAGTAGCGAAACTCATATTTGATTCCTGAGGTCTTTTTCTTCTTTTTTCGAGGAAAAATAGCTTCTATATTAAGGTCGGAAGTGTGTTGTTGTTTTTGTTGTTTATTAAGGCGTTCTCGCTCTCGCTCTTCATACACTTCATTAATAGACTTTTTCCTATTGTTTTGTGTGTTCAAAGTAGATTCTTTTCGAGCGAAATGGTCATTAAGAGTTGTTTTATTCTTATCGATAAATCGCTCGAATACAGTAGTGAGAATAATAGGTTTTGTTTGCATTTTTGGAATATGTATGTTTATAAATTCATCAGGCGTTAAGGCATCATTTACCGAAAAATCACCTATCTTAGTACGTCGCAATGCAGATAGATAGCCACCAGACCCTAAGGCTTTACCAAAGTCGTTTGCCAAGGAGCGTATGTAGGTGCCTTTGCTACATACCACCTCAAAGTGCAACTTAGGAAACAGACTTGCATCTATATTGAAACTGTGAATATAGATAGTGCGCTGAGGAACTTCTATTTCTTTCCCGTCGCGGGCAAATTCGTAGAGCCGTTTGCCTTCTTTCTTGATAGCTGAAAATACAGGAGGCGTTTGCACGAGTTCCCCTACAAACTGCATTCGCACTTGTTCTATCAGTTCAGGAGTGATATGGTCAGTAGGGTAGTGGGCATCTATTTCGGTTTCCTTATCGTAGGAAGGAGTCGTAGCCCCTACGGTGATAGTACCCGTATAAGTTTTTACAGCGTCTTGTATTTCGGTAATCTTCTTAGTAAATTTGCCCGTACAAATCACCAATAAACCAGAGGCAAGCGGGTCTAATGTTCCTGCGTGCCCTATCTTTATCTTCTTGAGCTTATAGTGTCTGAGTATTGCCCATTTGATTTTGTTCACTGCTTGAAACGACGACCATTGCAGGGGCTTATCGATAAGCAAGATACGACCTTCTGTAAGTTCTTCTGGAGTTATCATACTATTCACTTTTCACTTCCGTAGTATTTTTCCCCTATTCGTATTTTCTCTCTTCCGTTAGCTACTCGCCATTTGTTAGCATCGCGCAACGAGAAAGCACAACCGCAGTACTCTTGTTGGTAGAACTTCTCGTTTTTGCAGATTTCCATATTACAGGCAGCACCTCCGTTTTTGCGCCAATTGTAGTCCCAATAGGTAAGTCCCTCGTACTTATTGGCAGCATTTTTGCCTGCTTCATTCACTTGGTTGAGGTCTTTCCAACGCGAAATGCCCAATGAGGTTGCAATGGTATCGAAGCCGTTTTCGTAAGCATATAAAGCCGTACGCTCCATACGCAAATCAAAACACATCGCACAGCGACTGCCCCGTTCTGGTTCAAATTCCATACCTTTAGCACGCGTATACCACTTATCGGTGTCGTATTCGGCATCTACAATAGGTACGCCACACTTTTTGGCAAAGCGAATATTTTCCTCTTTGCGAATTTCATATTCTTTTTGAGGGTGAATATTAGGGTTGTAAAAAAATATAGTAAAGTCTATCCCCGACCCCTGAATAGATAGTATAATTGAACCTGAACAAGGTGCACAACAAGTGTGTAACAAGAGCTTTTTGCCATTATTGGGTAATACGAGATTCTTGTGGACTAATTCCATAGTATTTTTATTGTTTCCTTATTAGAGGGCAAAAATACAAAGAAATAGTAATATATCAAGACTCTGGTGGGTACATTTGTTTGAGAGCATTCACATATACCTCTGCACCTTTACGTTTAAAGCCTTCATTTTCATAGAGCTTAATAGCAGCTTCGTTAGTAGGCGAGGTAAAGAGCAATATTTCTCCTAAGCCCAATTCTTTGCCTTTGGCGATAAGAAGTTGAATGAGCTGAGTGCCTATTTTTTTACCACGTGCCATCTCGTCTACCACCACATCTTCTATCCAACCTTTATAGCCCGAAATCACTCTGTAGATAGCCATAGAAGCCATTCCGTGTAGGCGACCGTCTTCTATATAACCTACTACATAAGGTGCTTTAGTTTTGTCTTGAAAAAGGTCAGATAGTCGTTGTTGGTAGCGCCTGCTCAACAGTGAAAAAAGTCTGTGAGCGTCATCTTCAATGGTTGGTGTAATGTTGCTTTTATTTAAAAATGTAATCATATTATTTAGTTGTTAGTCATTAGTTTACTAGTTTTTAATCACCATATTCTGCCAAAGTTTTAAACTTATACAAAGTTGATATACCTATTACTTCTCATTTCTCTTGTTCCTTTTCATTACTACTCATTTACCACTTATCATTTACCATTAAGCATTAATTTCATCTTCTGTTGTAATTCCTCAGCTTTTTCACTTGCTACTTTGGCAAAGTCTTCGTCCTTAGAAGCGTAAATAATGCCTCTTGACGAGTTGATAAGCAGTCCGTAGTGGTCGTTCAAACCATACTTACATACCTCTTCCAAGCTGCCTCCTTGTGCCCCTACTCCAGGTACTAATAGAAAATGTTTAGGGATAATTTTGCGTATTTCCTTTAAGTATTCCGCCTTGGTTGCGCCTACTACGTATATCAGGTTTTGGCTGTTTTGCCAAGTGAGTGAGGTGCGTAATACCTTTTTGTACAGCTCTTCATTGTTGAGTTTTTGCGTTTGGAAGTCGAAAGCCCCTTCATTAGAAGTTAGAGCTAAGAGAATGGTGTGTTTGTTCTCAAAAGCTAAAAAAGGCTCTACCGAATCCCTTCCCATATAGGGGGCTACTGTCACGCTATCGAATTGCATATCTTCAAAGAAAGCTTTGGCATACATACTTGAAGTGTTGCCTATATCCCCACGTTTGGCATCGGCAATAGTGAAAATCTCGGGGTGGTGACGGTTTAGGTAGTCAATCGTCTTTTTTAAGGCGCGCCAACCTTTTTCGCCGTGTGCTTCGTAGAAAGCTGTATTGGGTTTGTAGGCTACCGCAAAAGCGTGGGTAGCCTCTATAATCGCCTTGTTGAACGCAAAGAGCGGGTCTTCCTCTTCAAGCAAGTGAGGAGGAATTTTAGTCATATCGGTATCCAAGCCCACACATAACAGCGATTGTTTAGCTTCGATTTGCTGTATGAGTTGCTTAGTAGTCATTTTCTTCTATACGGGCGATTTCTCGTTCGTAGAAAGCGATAGCTTCTTCTATAAGGTTCTCGCTTTCAGCCTCTAACTCTTTGGTGTCTTCTTCGTCAAACTCTTCCAGCCATTCTACTTCGTCGTTGTCTAAGTTCAGCACGAAGCGCGGATACTCTAAATGCACCACGAACATAGCGTCGGGCATATCGGTGTTGTCACCTAAAATAAATTTTGGGAAGTTACTCATTTCAATTCTTTTATTAGTTCAATAGCTTTAGCTACCCCTGTTGAAGCAACGTCTTTAATTACAGTGATTTTATCTTTACTACTGATGCTTGGACGTGGGTCTATATAATATATAGGTGTATCTTTCTTGGCACAGTTCATCAATCCAGCAGCGGGGTACACTTGTAATGAAGTACCTACAATAACCACTATATCGGCAGTTTCTACCTCTTCGGCAGCCTTTACAATCATTGGTACATCTTCGCCAAACCACACAATGTGAGGTCGTAATTGCGCTCCACTGGGGCTCAGGTCGCCCACTTTGATGTCGTCAGTACAGTCGTAGAGCGTATAGGGGTCATCTACTCCTCTCATTTTTAGCAGTTCGCCGTGTAAGTGAATAATGTGATGGCTACCCGCACGTTCGTGCAAGTCATCTACATTTTGAGTGATAATTACCACGTCGTACTCTTTTTCCAACTCGGCTAATAATAAGTGAGCGGGGTTAGGTTGCACATTTTTCACCTGTTTGCGCAAGCCGTTGTAGAAGTTCAATACAAGTTCAGGGTCTTTCTCAAAACCATAAGGTGTTGCCACTTGTTCTATATCGTGACCTTCCCACAAGCCATTGGCATCTCGGAAAGTTTTTACACCACTTTCAGCACTAATCCCTGCCCCTGTGAGGACTACTATTTTCTTCTTTTTCATATTGGTAATGTTAGTTATGGTCTTGTCAGAGAATTAATTTGCGCTTTCGTGCGCTTTGCACCTTGCCAAAGTTTCTAATTGCCTATCGTGCTACGACTTGCCTGTTGGGCTACGACTTTTAGCAAAGTAGAAGTCTACCAATTCCCTTCTTCTTATCTCTACTTTAGCATCAACTTAACTTCACTTTTCCTTCGTTCATTGTTCGTCTTTTGTTCGTCTTTTGTTCGTCTTTTGTTCGTCTTTCCTATAAGCTTTCTATAAGCTTCTCCCAAATTAACCATTAATCGTTAACCATTAATCATTAAATAAGGTTTCTATGCTAATTAACTCATCTACTAATAAATAAAAAAAGTCCCTTTCAACTGAAAGGGACTTTTTTACTGCAATTACTTTTTGTTTACTGCTTCAGATAATTCAGCCCCTGCTTTGAATTTTACAACTTTCTTAGCAGGCACTTTAATTACTGCACCAGTACGAGGGTTGCGAGCCTCTCTGGCTTCTTTTTTAGCAACTGACCAAGAACCGAATCCTACGACAGCTACTTTGTCACCTTTTTTTAGAGCCTTTTCAACACTTGAAAAGAACGCTTCAACAGCTTTTTTAGAGTCGGTTTTTGTAAGTCCAGACCCTGCTGCAATTGCATCAATTAATTCTGATTTGTTCATATGATAACTTATAAATACAGTTAATAAGGACAAAGGTAGTAATATATTTCATCATAGCAAGTATAAAACAAGAAAAAATGCGATTTTTAGTAAAAAATTAACATTTTAGGTGCTTTTTTAGCGCTTTTTTTTGGCTCGTTAAACCTTTTTTTCTACTTTTGCACTCTCAAAATAAAGTTAAGAAAGTTCTTACAAATTATGCTTACAAGACGACATATTAGGGCAAAAGTAATGCAATCAATTTATGCAATGCGTCAGAGCCAAAGTCAGGATTTAGACAAAGAATTGAAGTTCTTGCAAAACAGTGCTGATGAAATGCGACACCTATATTTATTAATATTATCACTTTTCATTGAACTGCATTCTTTGGCAACTCATCAACACAAAGTAGCTCAGAAAAAATATTTGGCTACTACTGAAGAAAGAACAGTACATCAAAAATTCTCTGAAAACCTTTTGCTCTTAGCCATCGTTCATAATACATTATTACAAGAAGCCATTGCTGATGCACGTATAAATCATTGGGAAATACACGAAGAGTATGTGCGTACTATATATAAAAGCATTATAGAAAGTGAGTTTTATAAGAAATACAGCAAACAAAAGAGCAGTTTTGAAGCTGATAAATCTTTTTTAATGACTATTTTTGAAGAAATTATAGCTCCCGATGAGACAATATATGAATATATTGAAGATTATAATCTCACTTGGGTAGATGATTATCCCATTGTAAATACCTATATAAGTAGGTTATTTAGAGAAGTGCTCCCCACCTCACCTGATAAATATTTTGTTCCTTCACTTTATAAAGATGAAGAAGAAAAAGATTTTCTTACAGGGTTACTAAAAAAAGTAGTGCTCAATGATAGTAAGTGGGAGAATGAAATTATTAGTAGAATGACAGGTTGGGAGAAAGATCGTGTGGCTGTAATAGATAGTATATTGTTAAAAATGGCTGTTTGTGAAATGCTTAGTTTCCCTAGTATTCCAGTGAAAGTAACACTTAATGAATATTTAGAACTTGCCAAGGAATATTCTACTACTAAAAGTAGTGCGTTTATTAATGGTGTAATGAAAAATGTACATAAAGAACTCGAAGAAAAACAACAAATTAAAAAGATAGGAAGAGGACTTTTATAATTGAAAACCAAAAGCTAAAAGTTCCTAATTACAATTTTCTAAAATAACTAAAAACTAATAATTAAATTAATAAATATGCAACAATTGATGAACAGTGGTTTACTACCTCTTATATTGATAATCCTAGTATTCTACTTTTTTATGATTCGTCCGCAAGTAAGACGACAAAAACAAGAAAAAAACTTTATTGAAGGAATGAAAAGAGGCGATAAAGTAATTACTAAAAGTGGTATGCACGGACGTATTGTAGAACTTACGGATAATACTTGTGTCTTAGAAACACTTTCAGGAAAAATCAAATTTGAACGTTCTGCTATTTCTATGGAACTGTCAGCTAAATTAAAAGACGATAAGAAAGAAATTCAAGACAAGAAAGAATCGTAGTCATAGAAAGAACCAAAAATGAGAGCGTATCTATTGCAATAGATACGCTCTCATTTTTATTGTGATATTTGCAAAATTCTAATTCGTAGAAAATAATTTTGCAAAGAAACTCTTGCGTTGCATCATAGTTTCTTCTTCGTGATGTTCTTCACTAAATATATCATCAGAAATTTCATAGTCTCCAATGTTAGTATCAGTGTGAGGCATATTAGGGATAGGATCAAAGTGAATTTCTCGCTTGCTTTCGTCCATAATATCCATAATATATTCAATATATGATTTGCCTTGTTTTTCTAAAAAGCCCTTAAAATAACGATTACTGAGCTCCATATCTCCTATTTTTTCAAGTTTAAGGAGCGTTTGATATAAAGGCTCAATATGCTCTGTAATTACATACTTAGGTACTGAATGCTGACGCGCCATAATAGTAACAACATCCCCAATAATATTCCTGCCGACTTCAAAATCGGTAATTACCCAATAATACTTACCCGATTTAGCTAAGTTTTTAATAATAGCGTGAAAGTTTCTCCCCGCCAAAATATTATCCCAAGTAATCTTGAATATGATCTTAGGCATATCGGGGTGACGAATAATGTTATGTGGTTTCCCTAATAATTCAACTGCAGAATAACCACAAACATCTATAAATGTTTGGTTTACGTCAGTAATAGTACCCAACTTATCAGTAGTACTGATAATAGTTTTGGTTTTATCCCACACTACTTCTTCATCAATAGGTATAGGTCTAGTAATTAGTTCTGACATAAGATTTCCTTTTATACTTAACGCTACAAAACTACAAAAGTTATCTGAAAGAACAAAATATTTTAGATAAAATCGTATTACTATTTTGTTTTAAATATAACAATTCTTTTTAACACGTTGATTTGTAGTAATTAACAGATATATTTCTACTCTTCTATATCTTCTTATTTTTAGTAGTTTTTGCACTTCTATACATTTAATTTGTATTATTTTAGCAATTCAAGTAATATAAAAGTATGACCGTATGTTAAAAAAATATCCTAAGAGACTGATTTTGCTATATTGTTGAAAACATTGTTAATAACTTATTTTGGATAGAGAGTGAAATTAGAATATAAAGCTGTTACTTTGCACCCCGAAAATAAAAAGTTATGAACGAAGAAAAAGACATTTGGTGGCTCAACGAAGAGTCTGAACAAATCCTCAATAGAGGTTATTTATTAAAAGGAGAAAGCGTAGAAGGTGCGATAGACCGCATTACAAGTGCTGCTGCACATAGACTTTATAAACCCGAATTACAGCCCGCTTTTAAAGAAATGATTACTAAAGGGTGGATTAGTTTCTCATCTCCTATTTGGGCAAATATGGGTACTGAAAGAGGTTTGCCTATTTCTTGTTTCAATGTGCACGTACCTGATAGCATCGAGGGGATTACTCATAAACTTGGAGAGGTGATTATGCAAACCAAAATAGGGGGAGGCACTTCTGGTTATTTTGGCGAATTGCGTAGTCGCGGTTCTGCAGTTACCGATAATGGTAAATCAAGTGGGGCGGTTAGTTTTATGAAGTTGTTCGATTCAGCTATGGACGTTGTATCACAAGGAGGAGTAAGGCGCGGTGCTTTTGCTGCTTATTTAGATATAGACCATCCCGATGCCGAAGAGTTTCTACAAATTAAAGATGTAGAATTTCCTATTCAGAATCTTTTCTTTGGTATTTGTGTACCTGATTATTGGATGCAAGAAATGATAGATGGTGATGTAGAAAAACGTCGCCTATGGGCTCGTGTCTTGGAGTCTCGCCAGCAAAAAGGGTTACCTTACATTATCTTTACGGATAATGCCAATCGTAATCGCCCTCAAGTGTATAAAGATAAAGATATGCTCATTCGTTCAAGTAACTTGTGCAGTGAGATTATGTTACCTTCTAGTGAAGATGAATCGTTTATTTGCTGTCTTTCTTCTATGAACTTAGAGCTCTTTGATGAGTGGAAAGATACCAAAGCAGTAAAGTTAGCGGTATTCTTTTTAGATGCGGTACTTTCAGAGTTTATAGAAAAAACAAAGGGTAATTACTATTTACAGGCAGCTCGCAATTTTGCTATTCGTCACCGTGCTTTAGGTTTGGGTGTGTTAGGATATCATTCTTACTTGCAACGTAATATGATACCTTTTGAGAGCTTTGAGGCAACTCAGTTCAATGCCCGCGCTTTTAGATACATTCGTGAAGAAGCTGATAAGGCAACTAAAGAGTTAGCTCATATTTATGGAGAACCAGAAATTTTAAAAGGATATGGTAGACGAAATACTACCACTATGGCAATCGCTCCTACCACTTCTAGCTCGGCTATTTTAGGACAGGTATCACCAGGTATCGAGCCTTATTCGAGTAATTACTATAAAGTAGGGCTTTCTAAAGGGAACTTTATGCGCAAAAATAAGTATCTCACTCAACTTTTGGAGGAAAAAGGTCTTAATAATGAAGAGGTATGGCGTTCTATTCGTTTGAATAATGGCTCTGTACAACACTTGCAAGAGTTATCTCAATTAGAGAAGAATGTGTTTAAAACTTTTAAAGAGATTTCACCGATGGAAATTATATCACAAGCGGCACAGCGTCAAGCGTACATTGACCAAACGCAGAGTTTGAACTTAAATATTCCTTCAGCAATGCCTATCCGAGATGTGAATAAAGTGCTTATTGAGGCTTGGAAATTAGGAGTTAAAAGTTTGTACTATCAGCGCAGTCAATCAGTAGCAAAAGAAATGATGATGAATTTTGTAAACTGTAGTAGTTGCGAAGCTTAATACATTTGATTATAAAGCCTTAGAGATTAAATAACATATTGTATAATATAAAATAAGTCCGATATTTATATCGGACTTATTTTGTTTTCCATATTATTCTTCTTTACGCGGTGCGTTCAAATTCTTTAAGTACATCTACTAATACTTGTACACTTTCTAAAGGCAAAGCGTTGTAGATAGAAGCGCGATAACCTCCCACACTGCGGTGTCCTTTTATTCCACTGATATTGGCTTCTTTACACAAAGCGTCAAAGCGTTCTTTGGTGCTTTCATCGGTGAGGTTGAACACTACATTCATTAGGGAGCGGTCTTCTTTGTTGGCATATCCTACTACTAACGAATTGCGGTCGATTTCTCCGTAAAGCAAATCGGCTTTAGCTCGGTTGCGTTTACCTAAGGCTTGTAATCCACCTTGTGCTTGTATCCATTCGAGTACTAATAGGTTTACATATACTGCAAAAGTAGAAGGTGTATTGAACATACTATCGTTTTTAATATGCAACTGATAGTCCATCATCGAAGGCAGTTTCCTACTTACCTTGCCCAATAAATCCTTCTTCACAATCACTAAGGTAGAGCCTGAAGCTCCTAAATTCTTCTGTGAACCCGCATAAATCAAACTAAACTGCTTGTAATCTAACGGACGTGAGAAAATATCAGAACTCATATCGGCTACCAAAGGGACGCTCGTTTGAGGTAAACTGTGGTACTCGGTACCGTAAATCGTATTATTGGTAGTGATGTGCAGATAATCGATATCAGTAGGGACAGTCACATTTTTTGGAATATACTTATACCCATCGGCTTTAGAGGAGGCTATCACTTCAGCATTACCAAAGAGAGCAGCTTCCTTTTGTGCTTTGTTAGCCCAAGTACCTGTATCTATATAAGCAGCTTTGGTTTCGAGGAGGTTGTATGGCACCATCAAAAATTGCATACTAGCTCCTCCTTGCAAGAAGAGTGTAGTGTACGAATCGTCCAATCCAGCGATTTCCAATGCCAATGCACGGGCGCGTTCTATCACACGTACAAACTCTGGACTGCGGTGAGATATTTCTACCACCGATAAGCCAGTGCCCTCAAAGTCAAGCAAGGCTTCTGAGGCTTTTTGGAATACCTCAGGAGCTAAGATAGAGGGACCTGCGCTAAAATTATGCTTTTTCATTTTCCTTATGCTCTGTTTTATATTTTACGATAAAATCTTCTACTTGGCGTTTCAAGATACGCCATAACTTATCTTGTGCGTATTCGCTCGCCCAAGCCACGTGAGGAGTGTAAATCACACGAGGGTGGTTGGCTATTTTTAGTAGAGGGTCGTTAGCCATTGGTGGTTCTTCTTCAAACACATCGGTAGCAAAGCCCATAATGCGGTTACTTTCAATGGCTTCGTATACTGCTTGAGGATCGACTACTGCCCCACGAGCCATATTGATAAGCAATGGTTTTTTACGCAATTTAGAGATGAATTCTTCATCTACTAAATGCTTAGTCTCAGGAGTAAGCGGACAGTTAAGCGAGATGATATCACTCTGTGCCAATACCTTGTCGAACTCAGTATAGTCTTTACTGCGTGGGGCTTTCCCTTGGCGTTCAGCCCACAGTACTTTCATTCCAAAGACTTCAGCTACTTTACTAATGGCTTTCCCTATGTTGCCTACTCCTATAATTCCTAAGGTTTTGCCGTGCAATTCAAACACCGGTGGCTCAGTAAGGCAAAAACGACCATCTTTTTCCCAAGTACCATCTTCTACACTTGTGTGATAGGTTTTTAGGGCACGCATAGCCGATAGTAACAACAAGAAGAAGTGTTCTGTAACACTTTCAGTAGAGTAACCCGCTACGTTTTTCACTTCTATACCCAAGGCTTTCGCAGCCTCTTTATCAATATTATCCATACCCGTAGCAGTAAGGTGAATGAGCTTAAGGTTAGGCAATTGCCTAAGGATACTCTCATCGAGTTTCACCTTGTTCACGATAGCTATATCAGCAGGTTTGAGACGTTGAACAATTTCATCGGGAGCTGTTTTTTGGAAGGCTACCCATTGGGCTATCCCTTTTGGGATATCTACATCTATGCGCTCAGAGAGCGTGTTGCGGTCTAAAAATACGGCTTTCATATAATATATTATTAATTCTTTTTTATCTACATAGTTAAGAGAGTAGGGGAGAGCCCTGCTCTTTTTGTTAGAGCGTATACCTTACATACTCTGCCCTCGCATACTTTATCCCTACGTAATGCGATGTAAAACAGAGTTTTTAATTAACCGTTAATCATTAATCATTAAATTCTGATACCAGCAGGAAGTATGTCTTTACACTCCTTATTACGTTTAAAAAAAGCAATAGCCACAGGGCAAACGGGCACTACTCTATATTTTTTCTCAGCTACTAAGGCTATTACCCCTTTAAAGAATTCATCAATGAGCGCTTCGTCCGTCGTTTCAGGTAGCAATGTTTTGGTAAAGAATATCTTACGCTCCTGAATAGCGTATTCTACAAAGGCAAGTTCACCGTTGATTTTGGCTTGGTATTGACGTGAAAATTCGCTGTCTATTACTTCCATTGTACTATGTTTTTAATTAGTAATATTCGTTATTTGACAAAAATGTTGTACTTTTGCTTCTGTCTAGATAAGAGATAAGAAGTAAGAAATGAGCGTTATACCTCATTCACATACCTAACTATCGTTAGTTTTTACTTTTTACCTATAACCTGTTACTCATTTAAAATTTGGTGCAAAGTTACTTATTTTTCGTAAAAAAGCAATATCAAATGAATATAAAAGATAATCTTTCTATTTATTTAATGCCTGGAATGGCTGCCAGCCCTAAGATTTTCGAGCGTTTGCAATTCCCCAACAATTTCCGTGTGCACTTACTCGACTGGATTACTCCCGAAAAAGAAGAAAGTCTAGCACACTATGCAGGACGTATTGCAGTAGCAATTACCGAGCCTTCTCCTGTGCTCTTAGGGGTGTCATTTGGAGGAATTATTGTACAAGAGATAGCCCAACAACTGAACGATTATCGAAAAATAGTCCTCATTTCCAGCGTAAAAACACAGTACGAACTGCCTAAAAAAATGCTTTTGGCACGTTATACAAACCTGCATAAGTTATTGCCCACTCGTACTATCAGCGATTTGGAGTTTTGGAAAAGATTTTCTTTTTCTGAACTGATGACCAAACGAATAGCTCTATACGAGAAATATATAGGAATGCGCTCTCCAGCCTATCTCGATTGGTCAATAGACCGCATAGTGAATTGGCAACAAAAAGAACCTTTACCCCACACAGTTCACATTCACGGAGATAAAGATCCTGTTTTTCCTATTCAGTATATAAAAAATGCTATTGTAGTAAAAAATGGTACTCATATTATGATTATCAATCGGTATAAATGGTTCAATGAAAACCTTTTAAATATATTGCAGTCAAATTAGAAAAGTACAAGATTAAAAGAGTCTTGCTATTTTTTCTGCAAACGAATCTAAACATAGATGTCTAATATTCAATATTCAAATAACTTTTCTTTGCCTTAGGTTCGTTATTCCTTCGTTCATCGTTCGTCTTTTGTTCGTTGTAGAGCCACTGTAGAGCCACTGTAGAGCCACTGTAGAGCCACTGTAGACCCACTGTAGAGCCACTCTAGAACCTCTTGTTGTTTGTCTTATAATTATTTATCTGTATAGCTTGTCCCGTCATTCGTCTCTCGTCATTAGTTTGATATTATTGGCATTACGGTATTAGCGAATCTATATTTTTTTCTTTTCTCTTTTCACTTTCCACTTTTTTTTATACCTTTGCCCCGTTTTTAGTGAAAATGGCAATATCTCTCATTCAAAAATACAATGTAGCTGGGCCTCGCTATACTAGCTATCCTACTGTTCCCTATTGGGATAGTAGTACTTTTTCTACTGAAAAATGGTTGGAGAGCTTACGAAAATCCTATGCTGAGAGCAATAGTACTGAAGGGATTAGCCTATACATTCATTTGCCTTTCTGTGAGAGTCTTTGTACTTTCTGTGGTTGTCATAAACGCATTACTAAGCGTCACGAAATGGAAGCTCCTTATATAGAGGCAATACTTAAAGAATGGCAGTTATACACTAATTTTTTGGAAGAACGCCCTCGTATTAAGGAAATACACTTAGGGGGAGGTACACCTACCTTTTTTGAACCTTTGCAGTTGCGCTGTTTGATAGAAGGTATTTTTGAACGTGCTGATAAAGCTGATGCTCACGAATTTAGTTTTGAAGGTCATCCTAATAATACCACTGAAACTCATCTACAAACGCTTTACGACTTAGGTTTTAGGCGTGTGAGTTATGGTGTACAAGATTATTCGCCTAAGGTACAAAAAGCCATTCACCGCATTCAACCTTTTGAGAATGTACAGCGTGTTACCCAGCAAGCCAGAGCTATCGGCTATACCTCTGTAAGCCACGATTTGGTCTTTGGTTTGCCGTTTCAAACCTTAGACGATGTACTCTTCACCATTGATAGGAGTAACACTCTTCGTCCCGACCGTATTGCTTTTTATAGCTATGCGCACGTACCTTGGATAAAAGGCAGTGGACAACGTGGTTTTAAAGATGAAGATGTGCCCACAGGCGAAGTAAAACGAGAGCTGTATGAAGTAGGAAAACAATACTTATTGAAAGCAGGATATGCCGAAATAGGAATGGATCACTTTGCTTTACCTACTGATAGTATGTATAAGGCTTTCAAAAATCATCAATTGCATCGTAACTTTATGGGCTATACAGCCTCCAAAACGCAAGTGATGATAGGCTTAGGAATGTCTTCTATCAGCGATAGTTGGTACGGTTTTGCCCAAAACGAGAAAGATTTAGATGCTTATTATGCACGTCTTGAGAAGAATGAAATACCCGTGTGTAAAGGGCATATTCTCAATAAAGAAGATTTAATTATTAGGCGTCATATTCTCAACTTGATGTGTCAGTTTAGTACTTCTTGGAACGACGAATCTCTTCAGTTTCCTGAAATAGCAGAAGTAATGGCACATCTACAAGAGATGCAAAACGATGGTTTACTGCATATAGCAGGTAATCATATAGAAGTCCCCGATGAGGGAAAACCTTTTATTAGAAATATCTGTATGGCTTTTGATTTGCACTTGCAACGCAAAATGCCTAATACCAAAATATTTAGTATGACTGTGTAAAGTTATACTTAACCATCATAGTGATTGAGTTTTTTAGTTAGTGATGAAAAGGGACAGTTGTGAAATTCGTCCCTTTTCTTTTTGTATTTCCGAAAAAAGTATTATTTTTGCCCCGAATTAAGTAACAAATTATTTTTATAAACTTAAAATGAATCATTATGGGATTTTTAAAAGAATTTAAAGAATTTGCCGTAAAAGGTAACGTAGTCGATTTAGCCATCGGGGTTATCATCGGGGCTGCTTTTGGTGCTATTGTATCATCATTAGTGTCTGATGTTATTACCCCTTTGTTATTAACACCTGCTTTGAAAGCTACGGGTGCTGAACACTTAGAAGGTTTGGTATGGAATGGAGTAGCTTATGGTAAGTTTCTTGCCGCTGTAATTAACTTCTTCTGTATTGCACTTGTATTGTTTATGCTTCTAAAAGGTATCAACAAGCTAAACAAACAGAAAAAAGAAGAAGAGGCTCCTGCTACACCAGCTGGTCCTACTCAAGAAGAGTTACTTACTGAGATTAGAGATTTATTGAAAAATAAATAAGAAGAATTTCGTGTAACCGCAACACTACACATTTCAACAATTGTTTAACTAAACCACGCTATATAAGGCGTGGTTTTCTATTTCAGAAGAATTATCTTATCCGTTAAGAGCGTTTACATTAATATAAGGGTTTTGTAGCTTATCTTTCAAGATGACTTCAATTCCCTTTTTTAAGGTTAGGGTAGAGGAGGGGCAACCACTACAAGCTCCTTGCAGTATTACCTCTACGTAATGCGTTTCTGGATTGTACGAAATAAACTGAATATTTCCTCCATCAGAGGCTACAGCAGGCTTTACAAACTCATCTATAATAGCTACAATTTGTTTTGATACCTCATCGTTAGTAACCATAGAGAGTAGGCGTTCTTGTATTGCTTGCTGATGTCGTTTAATTTCAGAAGAAGAAATAAGTATGTGTCCTTCTGAAAGATAATTCTTAATGAATTCTCGTATATTAGAAGTAACCATTGCCCACTCTTTGTTATCTTTTTTAGTAACTGAAATATAGTTATCATCAAAAAATACCTCCTCAATAAAAGGAAACTGAGTAAAAAGAGCTTTAGCCATAGGAGCCTCATCAGTTTCCTCTATATGCTTATATTCTATAATGGTAGGAACAAGACGTTTATTGGCTACAAACTTCATTACCGAAGGGTTAGGTGTTGTTTCAGCATATATAGAAATAACCTTCTTTTGTTCACCCTCAGTACTTACAATTTCTCTCCCTGACTGTAAATAAAATAACACTTGCTGTGCTACTTCTTCTTGTACGTCTTTCCATTCTATAATTGGAAATCGTTTCAATGCAATAAAATTACTCGAGATATATACTGTCTTTACAAAAGGAAGGTAAAACAGCTCTTTTGCTAAGGGTGAGTTTTTAGCTTCATCAATATTTTTATACTCGTAACTACCTTTTACTAAGGCTTTATTCGCCTCTAATTTAATAATATCAGGACTCGAAGTAGGCTGTACAGATAGAGTAATATCAGTCATTTATTTTTTAGATTTAAGAAGAAAAGTTAAGAGTCTTTTCTACCAAAGTCTGCAGGATTTTCGCCCCACGCTTTGGTTTCCCATTTGAGAATACGATTAGGGTAAGTGTTTTCTTGTAGCCATTTTTCAGCACGAGTTATTAGTTCAAATATTTTTGCATTATCAGCTGTCTTTCCAAGCTTAGTTTTACATACTTTTTGTTGTACCCAGCGCATTGCTATTTCACTATCCGAATAAATAGGCATCGTAAGATTGCGTTGTTTTAAGAATGCCAAAGCGTGTACTATAGCCAAAAACTCCCCTATGTTATTGGTGCCATCTTTCATAGGTGTGAGCCTAAAAATCTCGGCTTGTGTTTCAGTATCTACCCCCCGATATTCCATTATACCAGGGTTACCGCTACAAGCAGCATCTACCGCAATAGAAGGCAAAATAGGCTTCCCAATAAGTTTTAATGCGCCTGATGAAAGAGCAGGCTCTTCTATCTTTTTACCTTTATACGTTTCATAATTCCCTGCATAGGCTTTTTGTGCCATTTCTTCTGTAGGAAAACTTTTGTATTTAGCATTCGGAAAATTATTAACAGCCTTCTTACATTCAGCCCACGAGGTAAAGACCCCCGTTTGGTGTCCCTCCCATACTACATAATACTTCTTTGCCATCTCACAAAATAAATAGGATTGCCAAAAAGAATATAACAGCTACTATTGCTACAATAACAATATTGCTATTTTCTTTTTTAATAATAGTTTAAAAAACATCTCCTTCTTTTAGCTTCTCAGCATTTTCAGCCAATTGAAGTTCATCGATAAGACGTTGTACATCACCATTGATAACATTTTGCAAATCATAAAGGGTAAGACCTATGCGGTGGTCGGTTACGCGTCCTTGCGGATAGTTATAAGTGCGTATTTTAGCTGAGCGGTCACCACTGGAAACCATTGATTTCCTACGAGCAGAATCAGCTTCCATCTTCTTTGCTAGCTCCATTTCGTACAAACGTGAACGCAATACTTTAAGCGCCTTTTCAAGATTCTTGTGTTGCGATTTCTCATCTTGGCAACGTACTTCAATGCCTGTAGGAATATGTTGCAACTGAATAGCCGAATAGGTTGTATTCACCGACTGTCCTCCGGGTCCCGTAGAAGTAGTACGAATGATTTTCACATCAGCCATATCAAGTTCCACATCAAATTCTTCTGCTTCTGGCAATACAATTACAGTTGCTGCCGAAGTATGTACACGCCCTTGTGTCTCTGTTTGAGGCACTCGTTGTACACGATGTACTCCTGCTTCAAATTTTAAGGTACCATATACATTGTCACCCGTTACTTCAAAGATAATTTCTTTATACCCGCCAGCAGTTCCTTCATTAAAGTCCATTACTGAGGTACTCCAGCCTTTACTTTGGCAGTATTTGGTGTACATACGGTATAGGTCGCCTGCAAAGATTGAAGCCTCGTCACCACCTGTTCCTGCACGAATTTCCATTACCGCATTCTTAGCATCTTCGGGGTCTTTTGGGATGAGCATATATTTGATTTCTTCTTCTAACTGAGGTAAACGCTCTTTGCTTTCCTCTAATTGTAACTTTGCCATTTCCACCATTTCGGCATCACTGCCATCAGCAATAATTTCCTCAGCTTCTTGTAGGTTTCCAGTTACGTTTATAAACTCATCACGCTTATCCATCAGCTCTTTAAGGTCTTTATATTCCTTGTTGAGTTGGATATAGCGCTTTTGGTCTGCAATAATATCAGGTTGAATGATTAAGTCCGAAACTTCGTCGAAACGTTGTTTTACGATATTTAATTTGTCGAGCATTTTTTATCTTTAAATTCTATTTGGGGTGCAAAAGTAGTAATAATATTAGTAAAAAACAAAAATAAAAGGCTGTTCTTAAATGAACAGCCTTTTGAATATGGTTATCTAAATAATTACAATTTAGGAGCTCCAGCAAGGACGTCAGCACTTGCACCTTCAGCGAATTTTTTGTCTTTGAAGTTTTGTACAAATGATTCAGCCAATTCTCTCAGTTTAGCACTGAATTGTGCTTTGTCACTCCAAGTATTTTCTGGGTTCAAGATGCTTTGGTCTGATACACCTTCACAAGATTGAGGTACTTTGAAGCCAAAGATAGGTAATTCTTTGTACTCAACATTGTTAAGTTTGCCGGTAAGAGCCGCAGTGATAAGAGCACGAGTATCTTTCAAGCTACATCTTTTCATTTTTCCGTTGTAACCAGTGTTTACCAACCATACGTTTACGCCAGTTTCTTTGATTTTCTCAGCCAAACGTTTTCCGTATTCAGCTGGGTGAAGTGGCATAAAGGCAGCACCGAAACAAGCAGAGAAAGTTTTTTGAGGGGTAGTGATACCTACCTCAGTACCGGCTACTTTTGAAGTATAACCAGAAACGAATTGGTAAGCAGCTTGTTCAGGAGTCAATTTAGAGATTGGAGGCAATACACCATAAGCATCAAAAGTAAGGAAGAAGATGTTCTTAGGATTGTGTCCTATAGAACCTGGCTGGATATTTGCGATGTAGTAAATAGGATAAGAAACACGAGTGTTTTCAGTGATATCAGTGCGAGAGAAATCAACTACACCTTTATCATCCATAATTACGTTTTCAAGGATAGCACCTTTCTTAATAGCTCCAAAGATTTCAGGTTCTTTTTCAGCAGTAAGGTCTACTACTTTAGCATAGCAACCACCTTCAAAGTTGAATACCGTATTTTCAGGAGTCCAACCGTGTTCGTCGTCACCAATTAAATGACGGTTAGGGTCAGCTGAAAGAGTAGTTTTACCAGTACCTGATAAGCCGAAGAAGATAGCAGTATCACCACCTTTACCTACGTTAGCTGAACAGTGCATTGGCATAGTGTTGCGGAACACAGGCAATTCAAAGTTCATAGCTGAGAAGATACCTTTTTTAATTTCTCCGGTATAACCTGTACCACCAATCAAAGCAATTTTTTTGGTGAAGTTCAAGATAGCGAAGTTAGCTTGACGAGTACCATCTACAGCAGGGTCAGCTTCAAAACCAGGTGCATTTACTACCAACCAATCTTCTTTGAAAGAAGGAAGTTCGCTATCATCTATACGCAAGAACATATTGTAAGCAAAAAGGTTGCTCCAAGGAAGCTCAGTAATGGTACGAATGTTAGTACGGTATTTAGGATCTGCACAAACATAACCATCGTGAACGTAGATTTCTTTGTTAGATAAGTAAGCTACTACTTTTTCATATAGTTTGTCAAATTTTGCAGGTTCAAAAGGAATGTTAATACTTCCCCACCATACGCGATCTTTGGTGATATCATCTTTTACGATGAAACGGTCTTTAGGAGAACGCCCTGTAAATTTACCTGTTTTAATAGCAATAGCTCCTGAAGAAGCTTCAACGCCTAATTTTTTATCCAAAGTTTCTTGTTGTAGTTCGTCAGCAGTTAACTGATAACGAACATTAGCGTTCTTAATTCCGTATTTATCAACGGAAAGTGTTTTTGGTTTACTCATAATGTCTTAAATTTGATATTAATTTAACAATTCTTTTTTATCTAATAGCAATATAAAATTGCCTCAATTTTTGAGAGGTCTCTCAAAAACCGGTGCAAATGTACAAATTAATTTTGATACTGAAAAATATTTTTTAATGTTTTTTTGAAGTTATTTTTACGAGTATTTATAACAACTCTATATACTCCTTATTTACCTGTATTTTCAAGCTCTAATAAAAGATTTTTAGGTTTTATAATAACACTCTAAATCATCTTATCTTTACTTTATTTCCATTTATCCTTCGTTTATTCTTTATTTGCCTCTGTGGCTCGCACTATCATTTATTTGTTCCTTATTCGTCATCTATTCGTCTTTTCTCTATCTGCCCGTGCGACTCGCACCATCATTTATTCGTTCTTTATTCGTTCTTTATTCGTTCTTTATTCGTTCTTTATTCGTTCTTTATTCGTTCTTTATTCGTTCTTTATTCGTTTTTTCTCTATCTGCCCGTGCGGCTCGCACCGTCATTTGTTCGTCATTTGTTCGTCATTTGTTCGTCATTTGTTCGTCATTTGTTCGTCATTTGTTTATCTGCCTGTGCGGCTCGCACCTGTCCGTGTGACTCACACCGTTTTCACTAAAAAAAGTGTCTGAGAAATTATAGCTAACTCTCAGACACTTTATTTAATCTAACTTACTTATTTTATTATAGGTTAAATGTAAAAAACTTCTCATATTAATTCGCTACTTCACTAATAAATTTCAATCGGTAGATTCTTAGTTCATCATCTTCGTAATCACCAGCAAACTCTTTAGAGGCTAACGATATTTTGTCGCTTTCAGCTTCCATAAAGTATTCGTGAAGCTCTTCTTGTTGCTCTTCATCAAAGATTTCATTCACCCAATAATCGATATTTAGCTTGGTACCGCTGTATACTATTTGTTCCATTTCTTTGAGAAATTCGTCCATCTCCAACCCTTTGGCTTGGGCGATGTCGGGCAATGGCAATTTGCGGTCTATATTCTGAATGATAAACAATTTCAAAGCTGAGTTAGATCCGGTAGTTTTTACTATTAAATCCTCAGCGCGTACAATGTCATTCTCTTCTACGTAACGCTCAATGAGCTTTACAAACTCACTACCATATTTCTTAGCCTTGCCTTCCCCTATACCGTGTACATTAGTAAGTTCCTGAATAGTAATAGGGTATTTGAGAGCCATATCTTCTAGCGAAGGGTCTTGGAATACCACAAACGGAGGTACTCCTTTTTGTTTGGCTACTTTCTTACGCAAATCTTTGAGCATTTCAAGAAGTACAGGGTCGGCTGCTACGGCATTAGCACTGTTGATATCTTCGGGTTCTTCTTCATAACTGTGGTCTTCAGTCATCATAAATGAAGGTACATCTTTTAAAAACTCTTTTCCTTTGTCGGTGATAAACATCACTCCGTAAGTTTCTATATCTTTACGTATGAGTCCGTTTACCATTACCTGACGGAGGAGTGCCATCCAGTAAGCATCGTCTTTTTCCTTCCCAATGCCAAAGAACTCTTGTTCGTCAATACGGTGTGCTTTGATAATAGCACTCACTTTTCCAATAAGCGTATTTACAATCTCTTTAGCTTTAAATTTCTGTTTGGTAGCAATAATTACGTTTAGTAATTTCACCACATCGTCTTTGGCTTCTTTCTTTTCTTTAGGGAAACGCACATTATCGTCCATATTAGCACCTTCACCATTCACTTCGTCAAACTCTTCACCAAAGTAATGTAAGATAAATTTACGGCGCGAACTAGACGTTTCGGCATAGGCTACAATATCTTGCAAGAGTGCTTGTCCTATTTCTTGCTCAGCTATAGGTTTACCTATCATAAATTTTTCCAGCTTCTCTACATCTTTATAAGAATAGAAAGCCAAGCAATGCCCTTCACCACCATCACGACCGGCACGTCCGGTTTCTTGATAGTAACTTTCTATACTTTTAGGAATATCGTGGTGAATTACAAAGCGCACATCGGGTTTGTCAATACCCATACCAAAAGCAATAGTTGCAACTACCACATCTACTTCTTCCATCAAGAACATATCTTGGTGTTTGGCGCGTGTTTTGGCATCTAATCCTGCGTGATAAGGCACTGCCGAAATGCCGTTTACTTGCAAGGTTTGCGCGAGGTCTTCCACCTTTTTACGGCTAAGACAGTATATAATCCCTGATTTTTTACTGTTCTGTTTCACAAAACGAATGATATCGGCATCTACATTTTTAGTTTTAGGGCGTACCTCGTAATACAAGTTTGGGCGGTTGAACGACGACTTAAACACGTTAGCCTCCTGCATTCCTAAGTTCTTCAAAATGTCTTCTTGTACCTTAGGAGTAGCCGTAGCAGTAAGCGCTACAATAGGTATATTACTGCCCAAACGCTCGATAATGGTTCTAATATTGCGGTACTCAGGACGGAAATCGTGTCCCCATTCCGAGATACAGTGCGCCTCATCTACCGCTACAAAGGAAATAGGTACTGTTTTGAGAAAGTTAGCATATTCCTCTTTGATAAGCGACTCGGGGGCGACGTATAGCAACTTAGTCTTACCTGCACTGATGTCTTCCATTACCTCTCGAATTTCATTTTTAGTAAGCGAAGAGTTTAGCACGTGGGCAATACTATCAGTTGACGAAATACCACGCATAGCATCTACTTGGTTTTTCATCAAAGCGATAAGCGGAGAGATAACAATAGCAGTCCCCTCCAAGACTAAGGCAGGTAATTGGTAACACAATGATTTACCACCACCTGTAGGCATAATAACAAAGGTGTTCTCTTTATTAATTACGCTGGTAATAATTTCTTCTTGATGCCCTTTAAACGCTTCAAACCCAAAGTAGTGTTTCAGGGCATTGTGTAAATCATCTTTTGTCATTTCCATATTAAAAAATCTTCTGTTTTAGTGTTGAGTTTTTCTGTTATTACATTCAATTTACAAATATACGACATTTTTCTAAACCACAAAAATTTTTGATAAAAAAATATTGTCACACTTATAAATTTTCTTTTATAAAGCTACTAATGGGAAAAGCCTATATGGCTCCCAAAATGCGAGCTTTGTCAGAGCTTGACTTTTCCAAATATGAAATTTTCTCATTCGATAAACTTAATTCTACGTGTTTAAAACGGCATTTAGAGAGTTAGGGGAGAAGGCGAAAAGAAAAAATACATCCTTATATTTTTTACTTTTACAATATTATAAAGGGAGTAAAGAGGATAAAATTTGCATTGTATTTTTCACAATAAGAAACCGATACTCTTGAAAATATGATAATTGTTACTAACTTTTATTGCCCCCTATAGTGGTAATATCATATTATTTTTGTATTTTTGCACGCTGAAAAATCATTAAGAATAAAGATTATTGTTAAAGACTTTTTAAATCTCAAATTCTTACCTCTTAACTATAAAAATGTACGCACTATTCAAAAAAGAAATCCGTTATTTCTTCACTTCGCCCATTGGTTTTACTATCATTGGGCTCTTTATCGTGCTCAACGGCTTGTTCCTATGGGTCTTTAAAACAGATTACAACATTTTCAATGCTGGTTTCGCCGATATGTTGCCTTTTTTTAGGCTTTCGTCTTGGGTTTTTGTCTTTTTAGTACCCGCTCTTACGATGAGAAGCATCTCCGAGGAGAAAAAAAGCGGTATGTTAGCCCTTTTGTTCACCAAACCGGTCAGCACCCTGCAAATGGTGCTCGGCAAGTACTTGGGTATTCTCTTCTTACTCTTTGTAATCCTTTTGCCGTCAGCCCTGTACGTCTATATGGTATGGGTGTTGGGCAACCCCGTAGGCAACTTAGATATAGCTGGCACTGTAGGGTCTTACATTGCCTTGTTTTTGCTGGTAGCCACTTTTGCCTCAGTAGGCTTATGGGCGTCGTCTATAAGTAGTAACCAAATCATTTCCTTTGTGTTAGCGGCCTTTCTGTGCTTCTTTTTCTTCTTTGGTATCGACCAACTTATTGCCTTTGTAGCCCCCGAAGATTTTGGTGGGGTAGGCTTCCAAACGCATTTCGATGCTATCAGTAGGGGAGTGCTTGACACCCGAAATATCGTGTATTTCCTCTCTGTTATCTCATTTTTCATATATCTCACTACCTTATCACTCAAAGCCTACAAACGATGAAAAAACTCTTTCAAAACTCTATTAGCAAGGTAGTTATAGCCTTAGTTTGCCTCCTTGCAATTAATTATATAGCCAAACAATGGCACACGCGGATAGACCTCACTCAAGACAAACGTTATACGCTCTCTGAGGTGAGCAAGAAAACACTTGCTAAAATACAGAATCCTATCGTGATTGATGTATTGCTCAAAGGCAATATCCCTACCGAATTTAAGAAATTACAGACTGAAACAATTCAGTTATTAGACGAGTATGCTGTTGCCAATAACAACATTATCGTCAATTTTGTAAATCCATTAGAAGGGGAGGAGCACCCCGAAAGTGTGATTCAAGAACTGATAAATAATGGCTATCAGCCCCTGCAAATCACCCAAAATGAAGCGGGAAAATCTTCTATTGAGTATATTTTCCCTTGGGCAGTGATTAGCGATGGCAAGAAGAGTGAGCGCGTTCGTCTCTTTGTGAACAAACTCGGCTCTACCGACCAAGAGCAGGTACAGAACTCAGTACAGAAATTGGAATACAATTTTACCGATGCGCTCTATAAGTTTGCTTTAGATAAAAAGAAGAAAATCGCAGTGCTCAGAAGTAATGGTGCTTTAAAAGATATCTATATGGCCGACTTCCTCAAAACAGCGCGCGAATACTACTTTATAGCACCTTTCACCCTCGATTCAGTGGCTACTAACCCCGAGAAGACTCTACACGACCTCGAAAAATTCGATTTACTACTCGTACCTAAGCCTACTGAGCCTTTCACCGATGCCCAAAAGCAGGTCGTAGACCAGTATATAATGAATGGCGGTCGTGCTCTATGGCTGATTGACAATGTAGCGGTTTCCTTAGAAGATATGTACAAAACAGGTGGAATGACAATGGCAATGCCCGTCAATCTAAACCTTACTGATATGTTTTTCCAATATGGTTTCCGTATCAATTACACTTTGGTAAACGATTTGTACTTTTCTGAAATCATTGTAGCCACAGGCGATGGCTCTCAAACCCGTTATATGCCTATTCCTTGGGTGTATAATCCACTGGTGATTTCAGGCAATAATCACCTTATCAACAATCATTTAGATGCAGTGAGGTTTCAGTTTGCCAATAGCATCGATACGCTGAAAAACGGAGTGAAGAAAACAGTGCTTCTCGCCAGTTCACCTTTCTCAAAAGCCGATGGTACCCCTCGCGAAATCAATTTGCGCTTCGACCCCAATAACCAGAATAAAGAAGCCTACAAACACGGAAATATTCCCTTAGCAGTGCTTTTGGAAGGAGAGTTTAACTCAGTTTATAAAAATCGTATTCGCCCCATAAGCCTCAAAGAAAAATCCGATAGAAGCAAACCTACCAAAATGTTGGTAGTAGCCGATGGCGATATTATCAAAAACGATATAGATAGCAAAAATAATATTCCCTTAGAACTCGGTTTTGATAAATGGACAAGCAAATATTATGACAATAAATCCTTCTTGCAGAATGCTTTAAACTATCTTTTAGACGATACTGAGTTTTTGAGTTTGCGCAATAAGAAAGTTCAATTAGCTTTCTTAGACAAACAAAAAGTAGCTGAAAGTGTCAGCAGTTGGCAAATAAAAGTATTTGTGTATCCATTATTGCTTTTGATATTGGTAATGCTTTCAGTATTATATTTTTATAGGAAGAAGAACATAAGAAGAGAATAAAATGAAAAGAGTAGTAGTAGGACTTAGTGGGGGAGTAGATAGTAGCGTAGCTGCCTATTTGTTAAAAGAACAAGGCTATGAGGTAATAGGCCTTTTTATGAAGAATTGGCACGATGATTCAGTTACTATTTCCGACGAATGTCCTTGGTTAGAAGATAGTAACGATGCGCTTTTAGTAGCCGAAAAGCTCGGTATTCCATTCCAAACAGTGGATATGAGTGAACCCTACAAAGCCCGTATTGTCGATTATATGTTCAATGAATACGAACACGGCAGAACGCCCAATCCCGATGTGTTGTGTAATCGCGAAATCAAGTTTGATGTCTTTATGAAGCTCGCCCTTAGTTTAGGTGCCGATTACGTAGCAACGGGACACTATTGTCGCAAAGAAGAAATAGAGATAAATGGTGAAAAAATCTACCGATTACTATCCGGGAAAGATGAAAATAAAGATCAATCGTATTTCCTATGTCAGCTTTCACAAGACCAACTTAGTAAATCACTTTTCCCTATTGGAGAATTGCAGAAATCGGAAGTAAGAGCCATTGCCAAAGCTCAAGATTTGATAACCGCTGATAAAAAAGATTCTCAGGGACTTTGCTTTGTAGGAAAAGTACGTTTACCCGAGTTTCTACAACAAAAGCTACAACCCAAACAAGGCGATATTATTGAAATCTCCAATGATTGGAAAGGATATACTGACTTTGATATGCCACGTACTTTTGAAACTTATGAAGGTGAATTGGAGTATTTGTCACAACGTTTTGTGTATCAACCCGAAGACGGTAAAAAAGTAGGTATCCATCAGGGGGCTCATTATTTTACCAAAGGGCAACGCAAGGGCTTAAATGTGGGAGGAACCAAAGAACCTTTGTTCATCATAGAAACTGATATTGAGAAGAATATCATCTATACAGGACAAGGACACACACATCGCGGATTGTTCCGCAGTGCTTTGTTTATCGCAACCCCTGATGAACATTGGATTCGAGAAGATTTGGCATTAAAAGTATATGAATCGAAAGAGTTTATGGTACGTATACGCTATCGTCAGCCATTACAGAAAGCGGTTTTATATAAAGTCGAAAACGGTTTGTATATTCATTTTTCAGAACCCCAAAGTGCTATTACTGAGGGACAATTTGCTGCCTGGTACAGCGGAGATGAATTAGTGGGTAGCGGTGTTATTTCATAGAAAAAACACCTATTGTAAAATGGTTATAATGTATATTATGTCAAATAACAGATAGGGAAAAAGATATGAGAAAGGTACTTATCATCACTTATTATTGGGCGCCTGCTGGCGGACCTGGTGTACAACGTTGGTTAAAATTCGTGAAATATTTACGAGATTTTAATATAGAACCTATTGTATATATTCCTGAAAACCCAACTTATCCCATCATTGATAATGAAATAGGAAACGATTTGCCTACCGATATACAAATTATCAAACATCCTATATGGGAACCTTATGCTTGGGCTTCGTTATTCTCTAAAAAGAAAACCCAAAAAATTAGTTCAGGTATCATTCCGCGTAAAAAAGTTTCTATTTTAGATAAAGTATTACTTTGGATACGTGGTAACTTCTTCATTCCCGATGCTCGCAAATTCTGGGTAAAACCTTCTGTAAAGTATCTGAATAAGTTTATAAAAGAAAAACAGATAGAAACTATTATCACTACTTCGCCTCCCCACAGCATACACCTTATAGGTTATGAGTTAAAGAAACAAATTCCTCACCTCAAATGGATTAGCGATTTCCGCGACCCGTGGACAACTATTGGTTATTACAAAGATTTACACCTTACTAAATGGGCAGATAAACGTCAGCATTATTGGGAAAAAGAAGTGTTACAACAATCAGACTTGGTGATTACAACAAGTTTCAAGACGCAAAAAGACTTTCGGCAGCTTACCAATACTCCTATTGAGGTAATTACCAATGGTTATGATGAGGAAAAAACAACCACCTCTCCCCTATCTAATAAATTCCTTATTTCGCACATAGGTTCCTTATTATCAGATAGAAACCCCAAAATGCTGTGGAAAATATTAGCCGAATTAATACGCGAAGAACCTCATTTTGCCGAAGATTTCACACTTTGTTTTGCAGGCAAAGTAAGTGAAGAAATCGAAGAAGATATTCGCCATAACGGACTTACACCTTATTATATTAATAAAGGTTATATTAGCCATCAAGAAGCTATTAGTTTGCAAAAGCAATCGCAAGTATTGTTGCTCATCGAAATAGATTCCGAAGAAACACAAGGTATTATTCCGGGTAAACTGTTTGAATATATGATTTCGGGGCGACCTATTCTCGCCATAGGTCCTCATAACTGGGATGTTACACCTATTCTCACTGAAACACAAACAGGTACTTTTGTGGGATATACCGATGCCTCTCAGATGAAAGCCAAAATAGTAGAGTTCTATCATCAATTCCTACATAAAACACTTAAAACCAACCCCAAAGAAGTAGAACAATACAGCCGTAAAGCCCTTACTCAGCGGTTGGCTCAACTGATATGAAAAGTTTTCTTATTTATCACATTTTTTTCTATTAATGAAAGATTTTCTGCGATAAATAATCTTTTTCTTTTGTTTATTAAAAAATAATACATACCTTTGCAGAGAAATCTCAAAAGGTACTTTTTCTGCTTCTTATATAAAAGAAGAGAAAACTATCTGGGGAAAACAATTTTCTATATAGAGAATTAAAAAAACTATCTCAGTAAAACGTTTTCTCATATAGAAAACTAAATAAACTATCTCGGGAAAATGATTCCCTATGTTGGTAACTGAAAAAACTATCTCAGTAAAACGATTTCCTATATAGGAAACAAATAAAATAAGTAATTATCTCATAAAATTTAATTGACAATCTTATGGCAAAGAAAACTTACTCAACTAATTTAGTCGAATCACAAGTGATGATTGACGGGTTAAAAGGTCGTAATGACAAATTGCCTTTGGGTGTGAAAGCCGAAGACATTACTAAGCTCGAAGAGCTCCGAAAGAAGATGGAAACACTCAACAGCGAACAAGAAAAGCTCAAAGCCGATCTCAAAACTAAGACTCAAGAACTTAGTAAAACTATTACCGAAATAGAAAGTAAAGTATCTTTCATTAAAAAACTCATAAAAATTGATATTCCTCAAACACAATGGAAAGAATTTGGTATTGAGGACAAACGATAAAAAGAAATACCTTGTTAGGCAGTGCGTCCCAACAAGGTATTTTTTGTAATGATAAATAGTTAAGAACGAATTACTTTGTATATATAATAATTCGGAAACTATATATAATATCAAACTTATTGAATAGAATTAAATGATGAAAAAGTTATTTTTTTTACTTTGTTTACTGCCTTTTTCAGTAGTAGCACAAAAACTGTGGACATTAAGCGACTGTATTCAGTATGCCAAAGAAAATAACCTATCTATTAAACAATCGGAAATAGATTTGAAAGCCACAGATATTGATAAAATGCAAGGCAAAGCAGGTTTCTTGCCCTCGGTGAATGGCAATGCATCTTATAACTTAAATGAGGGGAAAAATATCAATCCTGTAACCAATCAGTTTGAAAATGCTTTCTTTCAATCGGCGTCAGGAGGAGTAAGCGTAGACCTTACTCTTTTTGCAGGACTACAAAATTGGCGCAAGTTACATCAGGCGGAACTTAATCGTATAGCTTCTCAATATCAGTTAGATAAAATGAAAGACGATATAGTACTGATGATTATCAATGCCTATGCTGAAGTGTTGAGCAATAAAGAACAAATCAAGAACTTGAAAGCACAGTTAGAAATTTCAAAGGAAAGTTTAACGCGTACCCGTGAACTTATTGGTGCAGGTTCTTTACCCAAAGGAGATATTTATGAAGCCGAAGCACAACTGCTCACACAAGAACAGCAAATAATAGCTACCGAAAACGCTCTCTTTATTGCCAAAATGGGTTTGGCACAATTACTTTTGTTAAAAAACTATCGAGATTTTGATATTGCAGATAGTGCTTTTGAGCAACCTTCTGCTGATATTCTCAATAAAACTCCTGAAGAGATTTATGAGCGTGCCAAAGAGGTAATGAACGATGTAAAATTAGCCGAAGCGAATATGCAAGTAGCTCAAAATAGTTTGCGTTTATCACAATCAGCTTATTCACCGCGTCTTTCTGCTCAATGGGGTTATAGTTCACGATGGAGTAAGAATCAATCGCAAGATTTTTGGCAACAACTTGATGCTAATAAAGGTATGTATGCAGGGTTATCGCTTAATATTCCTATTTTTAACGGATTTTCAACTTTAGGAACAGTAAAACGTCAGCGATTAAATTTTCTAAAAAGTCAATTCGCTAAAGAACAAGCAGAACTTACTTCTGAGAAGAACATTTATCAAGCCTATAACGATGCTTCGAATGCTAAAAAGCTATATGAAGCAAGTGAAAAGACGGTACAAGCAAAACAACAGGCGTTTAGTTATGCGCAAGAGCGTCATAATGTAGGTTTAATGAATACTTTTGATTTTAGTCAAGCTAAGTATCAGTATGAGAATGCTCAAAACGATTTTGTTAAAGCCAAATATCAATATATTTTTAAGCTAAAAGTATTAGAATATTATTTTAGTCATTAATACAAAGTCGATGTTTTTTTGTCCAACTTTGGTACTTTCGAACAAGCCTTATTATAGATTATTTTAGATAAAGTAGAACCTTTAGCTTTGTTGTCTACCCAAATACCTGACAATTGGAAAGGTGTAATCAAAGATGCTCGCAACGTTAAGTACAAAAGTCATAAAAAGTAAAATTACTAATTTATCTATATATGAAAAAATGCATACTATTCAGTGCTATAACCTTATTTGTTGTAGGGCTACAAGCACAAAACAAATTCAAAGTAACGCCTGATGAGGCACGCAATGGTTCGTATACTATTAGTCCTACTTTACCTAAGGACGGAATGGTAAAAGCAGGTACGGTTCTTACACTCAAAGCAACTCCTGCCACTGGCTATATTTTTGATAGTGGCTATTACTCTTTACCAGAACAGTGGGGGGCTATGTTTTATGAACAGTCTACACCTGAGTTCAAAGTGAAAGTAGACAAAGATATGAATGTAGGAGCTTGTTTTATACCTAAAAAAGCGGAAGCTAATCTGAAAGTAGTGCAAGATATCGTTTATGCTAAACCGGGAGTAAAACCGCTGAAATACGATGTATATAGTCCTAAAAGTAAGCAAAATCTACCTTGTATCGTAATTATTCACGGAGGTGGATGGAGCTCCAATACTGAATCGGTGATGAGAGGTTTGGCACGCGAACTAGCAAACAGTGGCAGATATGTGGTTTTCAACATTGATTATCGCTGGATAGACAAACTTGACGGAGATAGTACTCCTACTCAATTGCACCAAATTATAGAAGATGTGTATGGTGCTTTGTTACACATTTCTGAAAATGCTGCTAAATACGGAGGCGATAGCAGTAAGTTACTCCTTACGGGCGATAGTGCGGGAGGATATTTATCCGCTTCAGTAGCAAATTTTGTAGAACGTATAGGCGATAGAGGTTTTAATAAAACACAAAGTGTTTACGAGTTTATGCCTACCTATATGCCTAAAGGAAAAACTGTGGCACAAGTGCGCAATGAGTTGGCTAAAGCTATCAAAGCTGCTGCACCCAGCTATGGAGTATTTCGTCCTGAAATGCTCACTCATCGCTTTAAAGACTATCCTTATTTAAATGAAATTGCACCTATCAACAGTATTCCAGAGGCTTCTAAAAGAGCAGTACCCCAATTGTTGTTTAGAGGTTCAGAAGATGAACTTATAAAAGATGAAGAGGTTAAAGCTTACGAACGTGCCCTTTCCAAAGTCGGTCAGAGGGTGGAGTATATACAAG
Organism: Capnocytophaga sp. G1920; assembly: GCF_051417515.1. Classification (NCBI taxonomy): domain Bacteria; kingdom Pseudomonadati; phylum Bacteroidota; class Flavobacteriia; order Flavobacteriales; family Flavobacteriaceae; genus Capnocytophaga; species Capnocytophaga sp. G1920. The sequence continues at coordinate 29,578 of NZ_JBPRKH010000002.1, read as the reverse complement.
TAGGAGGTGCCAATCACGCTTTCTTCGATTGGAAACCTGATACTAAAACACAAGCAACTTTCAACAAATACGGCAAATACCACGCTCACGAAATGTTGTTGTTCTTTGATTCAGTGTTAGAAGGTCTTAACAAAACAGAAAATTGAAATTAGAAACAATAGCAAAATGTCCGAGAAGTTAACTCTATAACTTCTCGGACATTTTATTATCAAAGTATTAAGAAAACTTATTCTGTGTCTATAAAAACAATAAATGTAAAGGTTTGTAAGGCAATCCGAACCACTCGGAGATGTTGTGATGAGTAATGATTCCGTGATAAGAATAGAGTCCGTTTCTAAAGCCTTTGTCTATTTGTAAAAGGTTTTCTACACCTCCCTCCTCTCCTATTTTCAGTAAGTAAGGTAATAGGATATTGCTGAGCAAAGTTGAAGCTGTATGAGCATAACGGGAAGGTAAATTAGGCACTCCACAATGTACTACTTCGTATTTTGTAAAGGTAAGTTGTTCTAAAGTGGTAAGCTTACTGGTTTCTATACAGCCTCCTATGCCAATACTAGCATCTACTATCACAGCACCACGCTTCATTTGTTGTACCATTTCTTCGGTTACTACTATGGGCGAGCGACATTCTCCACTCATAGCCCCTATAAGCACGTGGCAATGTGTTAAGGCTTCTCGGAGTAACTGAGGTTGCAAAGTAGCGGTATATACTGAGGAGGGCAAATGTGTACGCAGTTTTCTCAAATCGGTGAGAGAAGGAGCAAATATCTTTACATTGGCACCCAATCCTAAGGCAGTTTTAGTAGCAGCTTCGGTGAGTTCATTTGCACCCAAAAGTATTACCTCAGTAGGCGGTATTCCAGTGATATTGCCGAGCAAGAGTCGGTTTTCTTCTGCAAGCAGCTCAGAGGCGGTGAGTACAGCTGCAATACCTGTGAGCTCATCAACCGACTGCTGTATGGGGTGATTTTCTGCTTCGTCTTTTATATATTCAAAAGCTAAGGCAGTGATTTGCTTTTGTGCAAGCGTCTCGAAGTAAGTTTTATCTTGTGTGTTAAGTTGTAAAGCCGACAACAATATGGATTGAGCATTAAAGTAAGCAAGTTCATCAGTAGTAGGTGGTTGAACTTTTAGCACAATAGGACACGCGAATATTTCTTGGGTATCGTATACTATTTCGGCACCTGCCTCACTATAGTCGGTATCGGAAAAATGAGCCTCCTCCCCTGCCCCAGCCTCTATTAGTATTTGATGTCCATTAGCTACTAATACCGCTACTTCATTGGGAGTTAAGCAAATGCGATGCTCCTGAAAGGTATGCTCTTTGGGAAGCCCTATTTTCAAAGATTTTTGTTCATTGCTTACCGCTAATCGTTCTTCTTGTGGTAATAGTTGAGATAAGGATTGCATCAGTCAGAGAATTTAGTTTCCAAATCACTTACATATTTCTTGAAAGCACGGTCGGTTTCTATTAGGTTTTCCACCGTTTTACAAGCGTGTAACACCGTAGCGTGGTCGCGTTGTCCTATTTGGCTTCCAATAGTAGAAAGCGAATTTTTGGTGTATTTCTTCGAGAAAAACATCGCCAACTGTCGTGCTTGAACCACATTGCGCTTTCTGGTTTTGGAATGCAAGGATTCTATATCTAAGCTAAAGTAATCAGCAATGATTTGCTGAATATGGTCAATCGTCAAATCGTTTCGATTATTCTTCACCGATTTATCGATAATGCTTTGTGCAAGTTCTATAGAGTACTCTTTACGGTTGAAAGCCGCTTGTGCAATCAGTGAATTGCTCACCCCTTCGAGTTCACGCACATTGGTACGAATATTTTCAGCTAAATAAGCGATGATATCCTCGCCTATTTCAGCGCCATCGTTATAGAATTTATTTTCTAATATTTTATAGCGCGTTTCATAGTCGGGCGTTTGGAGTTCGGCTGAAAGCCCCCATTTAAAGCGAGAGAGCAAGCGCTGTTCGATATCGAATAAATCAACTGGTGCTTTATCGGAAGTGAGGATTACCTGTTTTCCATTTTGGTGCAGGTGATTGAAGATGTGAAAGAAAGCATCTTGGGTTTTTACCTTCCCTGATAGGAACTGAATATCATCGACTATCAGCACATCGATGAGCTGATAAAAGTGAATAAAGTCGTTAAGTGTATTCTTATCTTTATCTTTGGCTGTGGAAGCACTGATAAACTGTTGGGTGAACTTTTCGGCAGAGACGTATAGTACCTTCTTTTTAGGGTATTTTTCTTTGATATCTACCCCTATTGCGTGTGCCAAGTGGGTTTTACCTAAGCCTACTCCACCGAAGATAAACAGCGGATTGAAAGCCGTACCCCCAGGTTTGTTGGCAACTGCCATACCTGCAGATCGGGCTAAACGATTAGAAGCCCCCTCCACAAAGTTGTCGAAGTTCTGATGTAAGTTCAGCTGAGGATCAACAGTTATTTCGCGAATACCAGGTATTACGAAAGGATTTTTAAGTCCAGGGTCTTTGGTTTCAGTAGCTAAAGTCAAAGTCTGTTTTGCTAATTCCGGCCGATTAGTACTAGGAAGTTGTTCTTTAGTAAGAGGAGTATCGACAATATATACGAGGCGAGAGTTTACACCTAAGGTAAAAGTCATAGCTGATTTGAGAAGAGAAATATAATTTTCTTCTAACCACTCGCAAAAGAATTTACTGGGCACTTTGATTTTTAGGGTGTTGCCCTCTAATTCTACAGGTACGATAGGAGCGAACCAAGTGTTAAATGGTTGCTCAGTGATATTGTCTTTTATGAATTCAAGACACCTACTCCAGACTTTTTCAGCTGCTTCTTTCATCTTTTTTAGTGCTACTTTTTAGCTAAAAATTTGATTATTAGATTTTTTTACTAATTTTGCCGGTGATAAAACTGTTGTTTTTTCAGTGAGCAAAGTTGTGAATAATTTTTGAATAAAAAAAATATTTAACATTTGTTTTTGTACTTTTATTTTATATGGGAGCACTGTTAATGTTTTGTTAATATTTATATCTATTTAAATATGAAAGAATTATATTTTGATTATGTATTGCGTACACGCTATGCAGAAACTGACCAAATGGGGGTAGTGTACTACGGAAATTATCCTCAGTATCTTGAACTGGGAAGAGTGGAGTGGCTAAGGTCTATTGGCTTTACCTATAAGGCGATGGAAGAAGAAGGAATAATGATGCCTGTGGTATCTCTACAAATTCAGTATAAAAAGCCTGCTTTGTATGACGAGCTCATCACCATTCGTACCAAGTTAAAAGAATTACCCTCTACAAAAATAGAGTTTAACTATGAAATTCTCAATGAAAAAGGAGAATTACTCTCTACGGCTAATACTGTATTGGTGTTTGTAGATGCGAGGACTTTCAGACCGGTGCGTTGCCCTGAGAAGGTGCTAAAGCTTATAAAAGCAAAAAGTGAAGAGTAGGGAGTGAAAAGTAAATAATTTGGTAATTTAACTTTGCCAAAGGTTGTAGCACAACAAGCTATTGAAACTTTGGCAAAGTTTATACCACAACTAAAAAACTATTGATAGCTTTTAATCAAATTCTTCACCAATAATATCACGTTTGGCATTGCGATATTAGCAGCGTTGAGTACTTCTTCGTGTGATACGTCGGGGGAGATGTCGGGACCACCTAAGTCGGTGATGACTGAAAGAGCACACACTTCCATATTCTGATGACGTGCTACAATTACTTCGGGTACGGTGCTCATACCTACAGCATCACCTCCTAAAATGCGCACCATACCATATTCGGCTGGGGTTTCAAAAGAAGGACCTTGCAAACCTACATACACTCCTTTTTGGAGCTTGATTTTATGTTTCTTAGCTATCTTTTCGAGCTCGGTTATCATAGCTTGGTTATAAGGTTTGCTCATATCGGGGAAGCGCGCACCAAATAGGTCTAAGTTCTTACCGCGTAGAGGGTGTTCAGGAAATAAATTGATATGGTCGCGAATAACCATTACATCACCTATTGAAAAGTTAGGGTTCACCCCTCCTGAAGCGTTAGAAACAATCAGACGTTTAATACCTAATTGCGCAAAAACGCGTATTGGGAAGGTTACTTCTTGCATTGTATATCCTTCGTAATAATGCACACGCCCTGCCATCATTAGCACATAGCGGTTTTCTATTTTACCGTAAATCAGTTTACCTTTGTGTCCTTCTACAGTAGATTTAGGGAAGTTAGGGATATTGTTGTATTTAATCTCAGAAATTACTTCTACTTCATCTTCTAACTTATTGAGTCCAGAACCTAAAATAATAGCAAATTCAGGAGTGTGCTCTGTGATGTACGACTGTATGATGCGAGCCGTTTCATTAATTTTATCGTAAACTTGTTGCATATCTTTATAATGTTTTATTTGTTACCTATATTGGTGTGAATAATACTAAAATGTTGACAACCTCTCCCTATACTCCTTCAAAAGAGGAATCGTAGCGATGCTTATCATATCTTTTAGCTATTGAAAATGGGTGACTCCAAACTTAGCAGCTTCAGCACGTGCTTTGGGTACTAAGGCAGTGAGGTTTTTGATACGAGAGGCATCAGAAGGGTGGGTGCTTAAAATAGTAGGTGTAGATTTACCATTATTCTTGGCACTCATACGCTTCCATAGCTCAGGAGCCTCAGCGGGGTCATAACCAGCAATTGCCATAATCTGGATACCTATTGCATCAGCTTCTGTTTCGTTGGAACGACTGAAAGGTAACATTACCCCTAAGTTAGACCCTAAGCCATAAGCGAGCATAAACTGGTCGGTATAAGCAGCGTATTTGCTAGTTTGCAAGGCTACCGAACCTGCAATAGCACCTATTTGTTGTAAGGTAGCAGCACTCATACGTTGTGCTCCGTGGTCGGCTAAAGCGTGAGCCACCTCGTGCCCCATTACCACTGCCAAACCTGTTTCGGATTGTGTAATAGGTAAAATTCCTGTATAGACCACAATCTTACCGCCTGGCATACACCAAGCGTTCACCTCAGGACTATCTACCAAGTTATATTCCCAACGATAATCATCTAAATAGCCTTTATAACCATTGGTATCAAGCCATAGTTTGGCAGCTTTGGCTATACGTTCGCCTACGCGTTTCACCATAGCGGCATCGTTTGTATTTTTCACTACCTTATTAGATTTTAAAAAGGTGGAATACTCACTAAAAGCCATCGGAAATACCTGACTATTAGGCATAAAGTTAAGAGTGCTCTTTCCTGTAAAAGGGTTTGTCTTACAAGAAAAGACAATTAAAAGGAATGCGATTAAAGTTAATTTCTTCATAAGATTTTATTTGAGGGCAAAGATACAAATAATAATCGGAAATACAATAGTAATACTTTATAAATTTTATTGTTAATGAAAAACAATAATATAATAGGTGAAAAGTATTCTTTTTACAGTGAGACTACGTGCCAGAAATCGAACAAATTGGTTTCAAAATTAAAAGAGAATTAAGGATATGCCTTGTGAAATGATTATTTTAAGACTTCAACTTTGCCAAAGTTTAAACTTTGGCAAAGTGTATACCGCAAAGGAAACTAGTAATTAGTATTGTAAATATATAGGACTCACATTAATATCAATAGGTGAAAAGTATTCTTTTTACAGTGAGACTACGTGCCAGAAATCGAACAAATTGGTTTTAAGATTAAAAGAAAATGAAGGTTGATTAATACAAGTACTATATGACTTTGGAGAAGCTGAGAAAAAAATGCTAAAATTTCTAAAATAGAGCATATTTTTTTAAAATAAGACAATAAAATTCTTTTTCATCTTTTAGTGAATTAAAAATAATAATTGTTTATATATCAGTTAGATATAAAATATACCTATCTTACCTTTTAGATGTAGCTTAACCGAAGGAAGAGCGAAGGTAAGACGAACCTAAGACGAAGGAAAGACGAAGGAAAGAGGTTACTAAGTTGAATCTCAATTAGTAGAAAGAGGTATTTACGTTATTGAGAAAAAAATCATAAAAACGTGATTTTGGCGAAAAAAATGCAATTTTTAGTGTGAGTAACTTTTGAGGAACGTTTATGAGAATTGAAAATAGAGAGATATAACTTTCGAGGAACTTCAACGGACTAATTGTCAGAAGAATGCGGTTGGCACAAGTTTTGTTGCTAAATAAAAAGTTGATAATATTTGGTGCTTTAAAAATAAAGTGCTACATTTGCGACTTCAAATTAGTACATAAAACAAAAAACTGCGTTAAAATTGCAAAACAATATGAGAAAACCATTATTAATGGCTGCTGCCTTACTGATTTCGGCAGTGGCGTTCGGACAAAAAAAAGAACTCAAAGAGATTGAAAAACAAATCCGTAAAGGAGATTTAACAACTGCCAAAAGCGGATTAAGTTCCATTAAAGGTTCTATTGAGGGTACTGAATTTGCACCTCAGTTCTATTTCTTGGAAGCACAAGTGAATGTGGAGGCTGCTAAGAAAAATGAAAATGTATTGCCTTCGTTGCAAGCGGCTTCTTCAGCTTTTGCCAAAGTAAGACAATTAGAAGGAGGTAAAGGCAAATACACAAACCAGTTGCAAACTTTGGCTGATGAGGCTATTAATATTGCAGCTAAGCAAGCACAAGACAATTACGAGCGTAAAAACTACAAGAATGCTTCGGTTGCTTTTGAACAAGTATACCGCCTCAGTCCGCGTGATACTGTATTTTTGTACAATGCGGCAGTAGTATCGGTTGAAAATAAAGATTATGACAACGCTGTGAAACTTTATAAAGAGTTGAAAGACTTAGGTTATGACGGTGCTGAAACACTTTATTTGGCTACTAATAAGCAAACTAAAAAAGAGGAAACTTTCCCTGATAAAAACCAGCGTGATTTGATGGTAAAAGCAGGTACTCACGAAAAAGCTAGAAATGAAAAAACGCCTTCAAAACGTGCTGATATCGTGAAGAATATTGCCTTTATTTACGTAGAGCAAAACAAGACTGATGAGGCGCTAAAAGCTTTTGCTGAAGCAAGAAAAGCTTATCCTAAAGATGCTAACATCATTCTTGCTGAAGCCAATGTTTACTTGCAATTAGACAATAAAGAAAAATTTAAACAACTAATGCAAGAAGCTGCACAGCTTGACCCTAATAATGCTGACCTTCACTACAATATTGGGGTTATCAATATGCAACAAGGTAACAATATAGAGGCTCGTAAAGCTTTTGAACAAGCACTTAAAATTAAGCCTAAATATGCTGATGCTACCTTGAACCTTTCGACTACTTACATTAATGAAGGTAATGCTTTGGTTGAGCAAATGAATTCATTAGGCAATTCGGCTGCTGATACTAAGAAATTCAATGAACTTAGAGACCAAAAAGAAGCTTTGTTTAAAAAAGCTGCTGAAGTATTAGAAAGCTACGTGAAAGCCAATGGCAACGATAAAAATATCTTGGAACAACTAAAGAGCATTTATGGAGCTTTGAGCGATAGTGCTAACTTCCAACGTGTTAAAAAACTATTGGGTGAATAATAATTTAGTATAAGATGTTCGTTAAAAGGTAACAGAGTTATGCTCTGTTACCTTTTACTTTTTATAAAGATAAAAATGCGTTATTTTATAGAACTTTCTTTCTTTGGTAAAAACTATTACGGTTGGCAATCCCAGCCCAAAGCTATTTCAGTGCAAGAAGTTTTACAGAAGGCTCTTTCTACTCTTTTGCGAACGCCTATAGAAGTTGTGGGAGCAGGTCGCACTGATAGTGGTGTGCACGCTTTGCAGATGTATGCTCACTTTGATGTGACAGAAGCGTTGCCCGCTACTCTAGTTCACAAGTTAAATGCTTTTCTTCCAAAAGATATAGCTGTTCATCATATATATGAAGTACAGCCTAATGCCCACGCCCGTTTTGACGCTTTGAAACGCACTTATCAGTACTATATTAGCACTCAGAAAGATGCTTTTGCTTACGATTATGCGATGGCATTTACTCTTCCGTTAAATCTAGCGCTTATGAATGAAGCGGCTCAAATACTTTTTTATTATACTGATTTTCAGTGTTTCTCTAAAACACATACCGATGTAAAGACATATAATTGCAAAATATACGAAGCGCATTGGGATAAGGTGGAGAACCAACTCATTTTTACTATTACCGCCGACCGTTTCTTGCGCAATATGGTACGGGCGATTGTAGGAACACTTATAGATGTAGGCTTACAGAAACTTTCGCTTACAGATTTTGAAGATATTATCATCAGTAAGAAACGCAGTAAAGCAGGAGCATCGGTTCCCGCTTGTGGGTTATATCTCACTCATATAGAATACCCCGAAAGTCTCTTTGTTGAAAAAAAGGATTAAATATTAGCATTATTCAGGAAGAATTACTACCTTTGCAAACTTTTAAAACAAAAACAGAAATGAAATATTTACAGAACAAATATTTAAAAATAGTTATAGCTGTGCTTATCATAGCGTGGGCGGTATATCAGTTCACACAGGGGAATATAGGTAATGGCATAGCGCTTATTTTGCTTTCTCTTATTCCTATTTTACTCTATTTTCGCAACGAATTTATACTTCTCACATTCTTACGTTTGCGCAAGCAAGACTTTGCAGGAATGGAAAAATGGCTCGGCAAAATAGCAGACCCTCAGACAGCTTTACTCCGTAAACAACAAGGCTATTACAACTATATGTACGGTATTATCTACTCGCAAAAGAACCTTACTCAAGCAGAAAAATACTTTCGTAAAGCTCTACAATTGGGACTTACGATGAGTTATGACGTAGCGATGGCAAAATTGAGTTTGGCAGGTATTATGATGCAAAAGCGGAAAAAACGCGAAGCACAGGAACTCCTCACTGAGGCTAAAAAGCTAGATAAACAAAACTTGATGAGCGACCAAATAAAGATGATGCAACAACAACTCAAGAAAATTTAAATCATAAAAAAGGCTGTCGTTTTAGACAGCCTTTTTTATGATTTGGTTCTAATATTTTATCCCTTTAAATACACTATTTTCTTAGTCTCGAAGAAAGGTTCATCGTAATAACTACTGATATCAGTGAGTTCTGCCTTAGGGAAAGGTGCTAACTCCTCAGTAAGGTCACCGCCTTTTAAGTAAAGAATACCATTAGGGAGGTCGTTTTTAGAAGTCTTCTTGAACTTTCCTTTTACCCAAGGCACAAAGTCCTTCATTTGAGTAACGGCACGACTTACCACAAAGTCGTAAGTATCTTTTAGTTCTTCGGCTCTTATCTGCATAGCCGTTACATTGGTGAGCCTTAAAACTTTTACTACTTCTTGTACTACTTTTATTTTCTTTCCGATAGAATCGACCAATGTAAACTGACAGTTAGGAAACATTATAGCCAAAGGTATGCCAGGAAAGCCTCCACCAGTACCGACATCTAATAGTACCGTGCCATCAACGAACTGAATGCGCTTAGCTATTGCCAAGCTATGCAACACGTGTCGTTCGTAGAAATCGTCTATATCTTTGCGCGAGATGACGTTTATTTGAGCATTCCACTTTTCGTACAGCGGTTTGAGCTCTGCAAATTGTTGTTGTTGCAACTCACTAAGTGAGGGAAAGTATTTGAGTATGATTTTCATAGTTGCTAAAAATGTATTACTTTTGCACCCGTTTTTATATATTATAATGAATTTACGAGCCTTATTATTGATTTTTTTGTGGGGAGGTTGCCTTTCGTTCTTTGCACAAGAGCGCGATACTACCTACATTCAACCTTATCTGCAAGAAATATGGCTCAGAGCATATACTCCTACCAAAATGCTCATACTTACGCAAGGGAAAGAGGTTTATTCACCCAACTATCCATTTAGTTTAGGAGTTGGAATAGGTTTGCGCAAGATATTAGGGCTTAACGTACTTTATGCACAGAACTTATTCCGACTAAAAAATGAAACAAATCTAAAAACTCGTAGTATTGATATACAAGCACATAAATACGGTAAACGCATACTTATAGATGCTTATTATCAAGACTATACAGGATTTTATATCGATAGAGGTAAAGGGAACTATACCCTCTTCCCTACCCTTTCTACCCAGCAAATAGGTGTAGAAAGCACTTACGTATGGCGTGCAGACAAGTTCTCGGCGCGAAGCTGCCTTTGAGCAAAGCGAACGCCAAGTGAAATCGGCGGGGAGTTTGCTTTTTGGCAGTGGTTTCTATTGGCATCGCATAGAGCCTGATGCTAAAACAGAGAATGTGAGTAGCGAGGCTTTTGAGAATTTCCAAATAGGTTTTCACGTGGGCTATGGCTATTCGTGGGTAGCTGGCAAACACTGGTTACTTACAGGGGCATTTATCGGTGGATTGAATTTTGGTAACCAAATGGACATACTGCAACAGCTGAATATTAAGGTTTATCCTACTTCTGTGACACGCTTTTCGTTTGTATATCTGAAAGATGATTGGACAGTAGCCTTATCGGGAATCTTTAATAACAAGTCAGTTTATCCTGCGGATAGCAAACCTATTCGCTTGATTACTCCCAGTGTACAACTATCGTTTACTAAGCATTTTTATCTCAAAAAGAAAAACTTTCTCACTCGATTGCCTTCCCTAAAAGTACGACCAACCCCTCAACGGAACGGGTAAAGATAAGATATTCATTACCACCTTCCACGATATGGTATTTCTTTTTAATTTCAGCTACCGATAACGGATAGTTTTTAGAGAGAATACAATATTTACTACCTTTCTTCAACTCTTTAGGATTGATAGGAGTTACCTGCAAAACACGTCCGGCAAAGGGCTTTTTTAGCTGCTTGGAAGTGTATAGATGAGTATTTACGTCCAACTTCTCTACCTCAAAATACTGCGTTATATAATTAAAAGCTCCTGATTTCAACAAAGCATTATTAGGAATATACAAGTATTGTTTAGGCACACTATATACCGCTTGAGAACTATGCAACACTTCTTCTGTAAATTGCAAAATAGGCTCTTCAGTCTCCAAATTCACACAATGTATTTGTACTTGTGTTTCTTTTTTAGGTTCTTGTACAACCAAAACCTCCTTTACTTCATTGCGCAAAGCTACCAAATGAATATGTGTTACCTTGGGTAGCGTATGCAACAGATAACTAATGTCTATCATAGGTGATAGTTTGGTAAGCACTTTATCTGCTTTTTGCAGTAGTACAGACTGTAACTCTAAGATATTAGGTGAGAGGTCTTCTAAGAGAAACTTCTTCTGTTTGAGTGCGTCTCTACGAGCAGGATCGAGATAAATAAGGTTGTAATGTGCTGTTGTTGCTTTCAAAAAAGCTTCTGCGCTTCCATTTATAAATGTAGCCTTGCGCCCTAATACCTGCCAATTATGTTCTACTTTGCTGAGAAGTTCCTTATTTTGTTCTACCAATGTAACTTCTTTAAACTTCTCTGAAAGAAAAAATGCATCAATACCAAACCCACAAGTCAGGTCTAAAAAACATTCTCCGTGTAAGCCTTGTGCCTTATACTGAGCGGTTGCCTCGGAGGAGGTTTGCTCTAAATTAAGTGTTGGAGGGAACAATATACCTTCCGCAGTAAGCAAAAAAGGGAGTTTTTTAGTTGCTGTACGTCTGCCTTCAATCTGTTGTACTAATTCTTTGTTAGAAATGCCATTGAACACAGTTTTTTTGAGGAGCAATGTTGTAGTTGCCCCCTCGTATTCCCTGATAAAGCGTTGTACATTCTCGTCTAACAAATTCATAGCGCGCAAAGATAGTGTATTTTTACAAAAATCAAAGCCATTTTTTGCGTTTGAAGTAGAAAATCATTGCTACTGAAATACCTATCATCACCAACCATACTAACGGATATGCCCACCATACTTCTAATTCAGGCATATACTTGAAATTCATACCGTATACCCCCACAATAAAAGTAAGCGGAATAAAAATAGTAGAAATAAGGGTGAGCAAGCGCATAATGTTGTTCATCTTGTTACTCATTGCCCCCATATAAGTATCCGTAAGTCCCCAAAGGATATCGCGGTAAGTGCTGAGTGTTTCCACAATTTGCACCGTGTGGTCGTGGAGGTCACGGAAATAATGCTTGGTATCGGTGTCGATAAGATGATGAGGGGTTTTCTCTATCTTGTTTACTACCTCACGCGAGGGCGTAATCGATTTTTGCAAAAAGATAGCACTCTTTCTCAACAACTGGATTTCGGAAATCATATCTTCACGAGGGTGAATAATAATATCATCTTCAATGGTTTCAATCTTATCGCTTACTTTATCCAAAATCACAAAATAGTTGTCTACAATAGCATCTAAGAGTCCGAATAGCAAATAGTCAGCGGGGCGTTTGCGCAGACTGCTATCGGCGTTTTGCAAACGTTTGCGTACGGGGTCAAACACGTCTTCGTCTTCACTTTCTTGAAAAGTGATGAGGTAGTTTTTACCCAATAATAATGCTAAGTGCTCTGAAATGAGTTGCTTATCTTTGCCGTAGTACAGCATTTTAATGATCACAAGAATATGTTCATCGAGGATTTCTACTTTCGGACGGTGTTCGGTATCGAGTACGTCTTCCAAAAATAGGTTATCTAAATGAGTATAAGCACCTAACTTTTTTACTTCCTCAATATTGTTTAAGCCGTTTACATTCACCCACGTGATACGGCTATCGATTATAAATTTAAGGGCTTCCTCAGCCGAAGAGACTTTCTTTACCTCACAAGAATGCTCGTTATAGGCAAAGACTTCTATATTGAGAGGCTTCTCTTTATTACCGAAATACACCAGACTACCGGCAGGCAAACCTACCTTTTTGGAGCGATTTGCCTTGCGTTTCCTCTTGGTAGTAGAGACTATATTTTTACTCATATATAATTATTATATTAAAATATTGTTTATTAATATTTTATTAAAACATTTTAAAGTTAAAGTATAAGTATTATAACAAAAACGAAAGCATTAGTAAGCGTAATAAATGCTTGTTACTTTTATTTAAATTGGTGGTTAATATACTGATTATTAGATTATTTTCACATTTATATACATAGTAAATAGATACTTTATAGAATATGTATTAAATAAAAGGTTTACATTTTTATTGTAAGTTACTTATATTCAGTAGTTATTAGCTTGTAAAACACCCAACCTTGTATTCTTTCTTCTTGTACTAAGGATAGTCCTACTGAGTTTAAAAATTGACTAAAATCTTCTGTTCTTTTTAGCTTAGGAAGGTAATAACTAATCTTTGCATATTCACAAGCAATGAGAAAAATGCCTTTGTCTGAAAGTATACGTTTGACTTCCAAAAAAGCCTCTTTGAGGTCTTGCCAATGGAAGTGTGTTTGAAAAGCAGTTATCAAATCAAAAGTTTTATCACCAAATGAGGTATGCCGAATGTCCTCTAACTGAAAGATAGCCTTTGTATGAAGCTTCTTTGCTTCCTTAATAGCGATTTTGGATATTTCAATTCCCCAAACTTCACTATGAGGAAAATATTCAGTGAGCAGGACAGTTGATTTGCCATTTCCTACTCCTATATCTAATATTTTTCGTGGAGCTTCTGACGGTTTATAAAGTCCTAATGCCCATTGTACCATTGGTATATAAACACGATTAAAAAGTTTCATCATTATTACACCTACAAAACCCGAAGGCTTTTTAGACTGCTGAATTAGGTAATAAAGCAGGAGTATTAAGATTGAAAAAGTAAGGGCTGTTAGAAAAATAATTTTCACTTGTTAATTGTGGTTTTAAGAGACTACCTTACCGAACTCCTCAGAGAATTTGGTAGGAGTAAACTCAATGACCTGGTAGGTTGCTATTTTGTGCTGATAAAAAGGGTCTTGGGCAATGATAGTTTCTACCTCTCCCCTACTACCTGCCTTGCACAAAATTATACCACCTACACGGGGTACTTGTGCTCCTGAAGCGACAAAATGTCCTGAAGCATAATGCTTATCTAAATAAGCGCGATGTGCTTCTAAATGTTTTTCAACCTCTGAAAGGTCTTTTTGATACGTTAAAATAATGATGTACATATTTTAGTTATTAGTCGTTAGTTTTTAATTGTTTTATGGAGTTGTATTGGCTACTTGTAATACTTTTCCATTGAATACCTTACTACCATTAAGGGCAAAATCGGCAATGTAGCGTGCCATTTGCTGTGGGGTGATATTAGCTTTATAATCAGGGAAGGCTTCAGTGAGCATTTCGGTCTGTACCGCACCTAAGGCTAAAGTATTGAAAACGATACCGCGCTCTTTGTATTCTTCGGCTAAGAGCTCCGATAAGGTAATAAGAGCACCTTTAGAGGAGCTATACGCTGCCAAACCGCTAAACTTCAAACTCCCTTGCACACCTCCCATACTGCTAATACTTACCACGTGCGAGCCATTCCTCATAAAAGGCAATACTTTCTGAGTGAGTTGCGCCACTCCGAACACATTCACCTTATACACTTCTAAAAAGTCAGTTTCAGTAAGTTGTTCAAAGGGTTTATTGATGAGTTTTCCTGCGTTATGAATGAGTATATCCACGCACTGCCATTGTTGCAAATAAGTGACTACCGTTTGTATGTCTTCTGTTTTTGTAATATCAAAAGGGAAACAATGCACATTAGGCAATTGCAGTGCCTCTATAGTAGCAGTATGCCGCGAAAGGGCTAAAATGTTATGCCCTTCCGCAGCCAACTGTTGTACCAGCGCAAAGCCTATACCTCTGCTGGTTCCTGTTATGATGATGTTTTTCATATTATCCTAAGAGATGTGTTTCTCCTACAACATACAAAACAAGGTATCCTATCACCATACTGATAAGCCCTACGATAAGCCCCATTTTTAGCATATCGTTCTGTTTTACTAAGCCTGTAGAGTACGCAATGGCATTCGGAGGCGTAGAAATAGGTAAGCACATCGCTGATGATGCTGCTAGAGCTATTCCAATAAGCACTGTAGAGGTACCCCCTATTGCGCTTAGGTTTTCTCCCATTCCTTGACAAATAGTTACCAAAATAGGAATTAACAAAGCTGCCGCAGCAGTATTGGAAATAAAGTTGCTGAGAAGATAACAAATAAGTCCTGAGGCAATCAATACTATTATAGGCGACCACGACCCAAATGGAATGGTATCAATAGCAAGTTCGGCTAAGCCCGATTCATTGATACCTAAACCTAAAGCGAAACCTCCTGCTACCATCCAGATAACACTCCAATTGATGGACTGTAGGTCTTTGGCGGTAATCACGCCTGTTGCTGCAAAAATACCCATAGGCACTAAGGCAACGGTATTGGCATCAATGCCTGTTAGTTCACTGGGGAGTAGCCATAAAAGAATGGTAACGATAAAAGTGCCACTTACTACCCACATACGCCAACCTTGGTGTACTTTTCCTAAAATATGTAAGTTAATTGTTTTTTGAGTAAAAGGGAAGAATTTTAATATAAGTCGCCACGAGATGAAGAGTAACAAAAGTACCAATGGGAACATAAACGACATCCATTCGCCGAAATCAACGCCCATATTCAGTCCTTTGGGGTCGTTGAGAGCTTGCAGAGCAATAGCGTTAGGAGGTGTACCGATAGGGGTAGCCATACCGCCCAAGTTAGCAGCAATCGGGATACTCATCGTGAGTGCGGTACGTCCTTTGCCACTTGCAGGCAATGCTGCAAAAACAGGTGTAAGGAAAGTGAGCATCATAGCTGCCGTAGCAGTATTGCTCACAAACATTGAGAAAATACCCGTAATGAGCAGGAAACCCAATAACACATTCTCGCTTTTATTCCCAAACGGACGTATCAAATTCTTGGCAAGCAAGACGTCTAACCCCGATTTGGTGGCGGCAATAGCCAAGAAAAAACCACCTAAAAAGAGTATAATTACAGGGTTGGCAAAGGTAGCCATAATCTCTTTACTGCTGAGTAGTTTTCCGAAAATCTCGTTCTCTTCTCCTTTAAAGAAGAACAGACTGTGGTTAGAAACCGTTAAACACATTAGAGTGATGATACCCAGCGAAGTAGCCCACGAAGAGATAGCCTCACTAATCCACATAAGAGTGGCAAACACAAAAATAGCGATAATTCGCTGATGTACGACCGTTAGTCCGCTAATATGAAACATTTGAGTAGGTAAATTCCACACTACAGCGGTTACAATCACTATACATATCAAAGCGATAAGGTGTTTTTTTTCAAAGTGATTGGTCATTACATTTTCTAATTCTTTAGACATAATATTTTGGTAAGTTTAAAAAGTTATTTGCTATTTAACAAACGAATGGCAAAAGTACAAAAAAAGAATAATTCATCAAAGAAAAACAATGGAAATTTCATAACAATTATACAAACATACTTAGCATAGAGTTTCACCGAACAATAAATGAAAGAAGAACGAACCTACAGTGGGTCTACAGTGGGTCTACAGTGGGTCTACAGTGGCTCTACAGTGGGTCTACAGTGGGTCTACAGTGGGTCTACAGTGGGTCTACAGTGGGTCTACAGTGGGTCTACAGTGGGTCTACAGTGGGTCTACAGTGGGTCTACAGTGGCTCTACAGTGGCTCTACAGTGGCTCTACAGTGGCTCTACAGTGGCTCTACAGTGGCTCTACTCTATATGAGAAGCGAATACAAAGACTAATTTACTAATTACTAAATCGGCGAATAAGCTTTATTAACTCGTCCGAAATTCCCAATTTAAGAAGAAAAAATAGACTGACTCCCCCTACGAGTAATGATTTTAAGCTGATATTTACAAGAGGGTGAAACGGAAAGTCCCAAAAGAAGAAACCTCCTATGGCTACGATACCAAAGAGGGTGGTCTGTAACGTTTCTTTATAAAAAGGCTGTAAGTTGTATTTGCGATACACAAAAACCGACTTGAGTAGGTTATATGAACTAAAAGCGATTAGGGTTGCTAATCCCGCCCCATTGATGCCGTAAAGCGGTATGAGCCACATATTCATTAAAACAGTGCCTATGACCAAAAAAACACCCAAAAACAGTACGGTACGATAGTAAGGTGAATTGAGCAATACCGCATTATTGAAGCCTACTAAGGCGTCCGATAGCTTTACTACTGATATTATGACAAGCACCGTGAGTCCTGTGCTGTAATCCTTATCGGGCAGAAGAACGTAACACTGCTGGGCATTCACGATGATAAGCACACAAATCACCATACTCACAAAATAAGTGTTCACAGTGCTGCGCTTATACAGGTCGGATAGCTCTTTTGGCTTGCTTTGATTCATAAATTGTGCCGTCAGTGGACTCACAATCTGGTACATACTCCTATACGGAATAGCAATCACCGTAGCTGTAAAAATGGCTACATTGTAAACCGCTATTTCGCCAATGGGCAAGTATTGGTTCAGCATAAACTTATCAATATCCATCAATACGGAAGCTACTGATCCCGATAAAATCACAAAAAGGCTGTACAAAAAGACTTCTTTCTTGTTCTTAGGCAATCCCCAAGCAAATTGCGGTCGGCGTACATAGAAAGCGAAAACGAACATCAAGAGCATACGCAAGGCATACACCCAAAATACACCCCATATCAGTTGGTGAAAGTCGATGAGCTGGAAATAAATGGCTAATAGCAGGAGCATCACCCCTACCCTATGGAATACCTCTTTAAGGAAATTGCCAAAGACAGTTTTTAGCTGTACACGCGTCCACGCATAAGCAATTTCAAAGTAAGCCATCGCTATGGAAGTGAGGAAGATGAGAAAAACGTAATCGCGTACTTCTTCGTTTTTAGCCGAAAGCCATTGCGCAATCTGTTCGTACCCAATTACTCCGACAAAGGTGGCAGGAACAATGATGAGCAAAGGCAAAAAGCAAAGCATTAGGTTGAATTGCGCTTGCTCTTTCTTATCTCGATAAGCGGTATAATAACGCACCAAGGTATTGTTCACCCCAAAGGCGATAAGAGGGGACAGAATGGTGGCAGTGGAAGTAACATAACTCACTAATCCGTACTGAGCTTTGGAGAGGAAGTAAGTAAACAAGAAAAGGGTGTTCAGTGCCCCTATGGCAAACCCTAAATAGGTAGCCACCACATTCTTAAACGATTGACGGAGCACTATTCCCATAAACTATTGTATTTTAAAGTTGAATTTGTGTTCAAAAAACGACTGCCACTCGGGTGCGTGTTGTAAGCCTAAGTGGTAATAATGAGTAGCTTCCTCTAAATCGTCTAATCCGTAATAAGCCAAAGCAATACGATAGTAATTCTCTAGCTCGTGTGGGTAGATTTGCACTATATCGGCAATGATAGATAAGGCTTCTCGGTATTTTTGAGAGAGCAATAGTAGGTCAATCCATTCGATGAGGGTAGTATAGGAATAATCGCCGTTTTGTACCGCTTTCCGATAGCCGTATTCTGCTTCTTTTAGGTTCTGAAAGTGATAATAATTCAGCTCGGCATAACGGCGCCAATAATAAGGCTCATTAGATTCAAAAGTAAGTACCTTTTTAATGTATTTTAGAGCCTTAGCGTGATTATGACGCAAGTAATGGAAGTCAGCTAAGGTAATCCACGCTTTGTCTAATTGAGGATCTTCGTGTATAGCCCTGAAATAATACTCTTCTGCCTTGGCATCATTACGCATTTTCTCATAACAACGCCCAATGTGCAGATAAGCTAAAGCCGAAGGGTCGTCTAACGTAAGAGTAATCTTATAGTTTTCGATAGCTTTTTCGTAATCTTCCATCATTTCGAGCACACGAGCTTTCTCGAAATAAGCCCCCGTGAAAGTATCGTCGCTGATGATAGCAAAATCAAAACAACGCAAGGCATTTTTATGGTCGGTAATGGATAGATACAGCTTACCGAGGTAATACCAAGCAACTTCACAATAAGGATTTTGGTCTAAGTAAGTGTTTAGAAAGTCGGTTGCCTCTTGCACTTCCCCCAACACCTCATAGCAGAACACCAACTGTTGGAGTGCGGTATAATCCTGAGGGTCTTCTTTCAAACATTTGGTAAAATACTTTTTGGCATTGGTATAATCCTCCGTATAGAGGTATTCCATTGCCATTAGGGCATAGATATTCGAAACGTCATCGGTAAGTGTGATGGCGTATTGTAGCAACTCAATAGCGCGATGATGTTTGTTCATTTTAGAGTACAAATTAGCCTGTTGCACGTGCACTTCAGCATTCATAGGTTCTATGAGCAACAGTTCATTGAGGAGTTCCGAAGCCTCTTCTAAGCGGTCTTCAAACACCAATTGTTCTGCATTTAGCAATTTAAGTGATGAAGCATCGGGGTGCTGAGACAAACCGATTTCCAAGGCACGTTTCGCTTTGCTAATGCGTCCGTATTCTAAGTAATATTCTACGATTTCTTCAAATTCATCAACGTCGAAAAAGAGAATGTTATTCTCTTTGAGCATCAATTCGAATTTGGTAACCGCGTAGTTTTCTTCTTCTGGTAACATCATTTTAGTTAAGAGGTTTTTTGGCAATCCTCTATTTTTAAGTTCGCTATTTTTTCTCTTTTACGCCTATAAAAATATCTACTTCGGAAGCATCTCCTTGCTGAGACTTCTCGGAGTAGCACTCATAGTCATATATATAAGTGCGATTGAGTGTGGCGTCGTTGTCCCAGATATGTTGCCACATCGCCCCTACTGCCTGAGGCATTGCGCCTTTGGCTACAAACTTTTGAAAGGTTTGTTCAGGGAATTCCCTGCCCTCTAAGCCGTCGGGAATCGTGCTGAGCGTGGTAACTTCCACCCCTATTATACAAGTGTAAGGCTCGGTATAGTCCTTTTGGTAATCAGTGTAGATGCCGTAAATGGCATCGCTTATCTTATTGGGTATTTTTGCCAAAAGTTGCTCGCTAAAAAAGCGTTGCCAAAGGTTTCCGATGTCTTGCATCGCCTGTCCGTTCTGATTCGTTGTGCGCACACTGATTCCTATGATTTTCATTTTCTTATATGATTAATTCTTTGTCGTTTTCCCTCGTTTAGTTTTTTCTATAATTATAGACATTTTGGATTTTTAGAATTTATCTTATAAAATCTTTACCTATTTCCTTTTTAACGGTATTAAAAATTTCAGGGTTATTCATTTCTTGCCAATTGTATTTTAAATACTTAGTTCGGTCAAAGTTATTGTTTTTCCTCATATAAATCCAAATGAAATCTTTATCACATATAACTATTCTATTGGCATTTAATCTAAGAGCATACGATTGTGCTTGCTGAAAAGTTTCTTCTAGCTCTGCATTAGATTTGATATAAAACTTTGTTTCTAATATCATTTTGCCTCTCTCATAACCTTTTTTGGTTTCAGCAAAGAACACATAATCAGGAAAATTGCGCTCTCCTCGTCCCATTCTTACAGGAAGCTGTCGAACCCAATCTTTTTCTGAATAATTGAGGTCGTTCAAAAAAGGTTCTACTATTTTGAGTTCTACTTCTCGTTCGTTTTTGCAATCTTTATTAGGAGCAAAATTGGCAGATGAGAGTTTAGGTAACTGAGAAATATCCTCTCCTTTTTGTTCTAGTATTTCTAAAATACGTGTATAATCTTCATTATGAAGTCTTGTACCATTCACTCCTTGAAAGTTCTTACGAACAATTGGAAGTTCTTTCAAGTGTTCATCTGTTTTTATCTCAGTAAGAGTAATAGGTTTAATATGTTGGATATGTCCTATATGTGTTTCTCCATAATACCAGAAAAAAGGGTCACGAATACCATCGGTGACTGCTCTACAAACAAATTCTATACTACTTTTGGGCGAAAGACAATACATAAGGATAATATCACCTTTTACTGCATCTTCATTCCCTGACCAAAAGGCAGTAGTATCAGCTTTTGCTTCACTTAGAAATTTGTAATCTCCATTTTTTACTCCACCTCCTGTTATCCAAATATTAGTAGGTTCAGGTAAAACCTCTTCTTTCTCTTTCCCGATAAATTTAGGAGCAAAATCATAAAGAAAAGCACATAGTTCAAATATGGTAAGATTATTTTGTTTTCTAAATTCATTCCAAAGTTTACAAAATTCTAAGTAGTATAAAGCTCTTTCTCTTTTGTCTTTTCTTAGAGGAACTTTTGGCAATTCTACATTAAAGGTATCTGCTATTTTCTGTAGTTTAGCAAAATTTAATTGAAAGAAGTAGGGGATATAAAAATCTTCATCCTCATCTTTATAGTTGAAAAGACTTAATGATAAAGGTTCTATGTAAGAAATAATAAAATCATAACTTTCTGGGGGAAATATGAGAAAAGCTTCCTCTTCTTCTTCATCAAATCCTTCTAATCCATTGTCTAAAAAATATAAATATAAATCTTTAATTTTTACATTTGGAGGAAAAACAGAAAAACTAACAAAGGTATCTATAATATCAATACAGCACTCCAAATCTTTATTTTTTTCCTCTACAAATTTTAAAAGAATATCATCTAGAAATCCTTCCTCAAAAAGCTTAATCACTTCTTGCCCTTCTTTGCTCTCTTTATAGTTGTTCCAAATGAATTGATTTAGTTCCATATGGTTTTATTTTTTGGTTTTTACCTCAAAACACTCTGGCAAAGCTCATTTTTATCACCTTTTTGTACAATAACCTTTGCCAAAGTGCTGTGATTAACCATTAATCATTAACAATTAATCATTGTTTATACATTTTTTCCCTCAATTCCTGAATATTCTTGTCGTCCATATACTCATCAAAGGTCATATAGCGGTCGATAATGCCACTAGGGGTAAGCTCGATGATACGATTGGCGACGGTTTGCGAAAATTCGTGGTCGTGGGTGGTGAAAAGCACGGTGTCTTTGAAGTTTTTCAGCGAGTTGTTGAAGGCGGTGATGCTCTCCAAATCCAAGTGGTTAGTAGGTTCGTTGAGCATAAGCACATTGGCGCGCAACATCATCATACGGCTGAGCATACAGCGCACTTTCTCGCCTCCTGAGAGCACTTTGCAGTTTTTGAGAGCTTCCTCGCCACTGAAAAGCATCTTGCCCAAGAACCCGCGCACGTATACTTCCTCGCGCTCTTCCTCTGTTTTCGCCCATTGGCGCAACCAATCCACCAAAGAAAGGTCTTGAGTGAAGAAATCGGAGCTATCCACCGGCAGGTAAGACTGCGAGGTGGTAATTCCCCACGCAAAGGTACCCGCATCGGGCTTGAGGTTGCCGTTGAGAATCTCATAAAAGGCAGTGGTAGCACGTGAATCCTTAGAAATCACGGCTACTTTGTCGTCTTTGGCAAGGTTGATGTCTACATTTTGGAACAATACCTGTCCGTCGATAGAAGCAGCGAGGTTTTCCACGTGTAGGATTTGGTCGCCAGCCTCGCGGTCGCGTTCGAAAATGATGGCAGGGTAACGACGAGAGGACGGTTTGATTTCCTCGATATTGAGTTTCTCCAACATCTTCTTACGAGAGGTTGCCTGCTTTGATTTTGCCACGTTGGCACTAAAGCGCGCGATAAATTCTTGCAACTCTTTGGCTTTCTCTTCTGCTTTTTTGTTCTGCTGGGCACGCTGACGGGCTGCCAACTGACTACTTTCGTACCAGAAAGTATAGTTACCCGAAAAATGGTTGATTTTTCCGAAGTCAATATCCGAGATATGGGTACAAACGGCATCAAGGAAGTGGCGGTCGTGAGAAACGACAATCACCGTATTGTCATAGTTTGCCAAAAAGTTCTCCAGCCAGCTGATAGTCTCGAAGTCGAGGTCGTTCGTAGGCTCGTCCATTATGAGTACATCGGGGTTGCCAAAGAGGGCTTGTGCCAAAAGTACCCGCACCTTGAGCTTGCCGTCCATTTCGGACATCATAGTGTAGTGCATATCTTCGGTAATGCCTAAATTGGAAAGCAGTGCAGCGGCATCACTCTCGGCATTCCATCCGTTCATTTCATCAAACTGTATTTGTAGCTCACCAATGCGTTCGGCGTGCTCATCGGAATAGTCGGCATAGAGGTCGTCCATCTCTTTTTTGACTTTGGAGAGGACTTTGTTGCCCATAATCACCGTGTCGAGCACAGTATAGTCGTCATAAGCGTAGTGGTCTTGTTCGAGCACCGACATACGCTTGCCCGGTTCGAGGATCACACGTCCCGAAGTAGGTTCTTGCTTGCCAGAAAGGATTTTTAGGAAGGTAGATTTGCCTGCTCCATTGGCACCGATGATGCCGTAGCAGTTGCCTTGTGTAAAGGTTACGTTTACCTCATCGAAGAGGACGCGCTTGCCGAATTGTACGGATAAATTGGATACTGATAACATTGTTAATGATTAATGTTTAATGATAAATGACTATTTGTTTTTGTAATGACCATAAGCAGTCGCTAAGACCACTAACTTTTTTTCTTCAAAGATTTCATAAACAAGCCTATGCTTGTCATTGATACGCCGAGAATATACAAGGCGTTCTCCCTTACCTTTGAGACGCTCCACCTTGCCCGTTCCTGTTGTCGGGTGTTGCTTTATTTCTTCGATAAGGTTAAGTATTCTCTCAACAATTTTTTTCTGTCCTGAACTTATATGCTTTGCCATATCTTCAGAAAAAACCTCTGTTTCTTCCAAAGAATACGTTTCTAATTCTTCCATTATTACAAATATTTAGCTCTAAGTTCTTCTATAGTAACTTTAGTTCTTTTGCTTTTCATAGAGCGGTCTATTTTTGCAAAGAACTCTTTCTCCGCCATTTCTGTATCATCTTTTTTTTCTTCTTTGATGATTCTAATGTCTGTGGCTTTAAACTTTTTCAATATTTCCTCTATAATAGGAAAATCTATTGCTTTTACATTTGTTTGAAAAGTTATTGTTTCCATAAAATAATGTTTTAACGTTTTATTAAATATCTACGGTAAAGATAACATTGAGCTCTTTGTCTAAAGCGTTTTTATAGAACTCTAAAAGTCCTTCGCTCCAGTCTAAAAGAAATGTAAGATTATCCTCATCTTTTGGGAGGGTATATTCCTCTTCGGGGATTTTATCAAAATTGTTTTTAATAGTTTCTTGTAGGTTATTGGTTTCCAGATAAGCTACAATATCTTTGATAACTTCGGGCTTTTTGAGCGAAATAACATAGTCATTGTGGTCTAAAATCAGTTCCCCACCGAAAACAACATTGTATGGTACTTTGTTTTCTTCATTCCACGTGCCTTTCCCAAGACAAAACTGAACTCCTTCCCACGCTTTGTTAATCTCAAAGCCTTCAGAAGTATTAAATAGTTCTTCTTCTATTTCTTCAAGCATATAGTCGTACATCTCGTCTATATCTTGCGCTTTTAATTGTTCTAACGCTTCATCAGTAATAGCGTAAAGCATTCCTAATCGTGCCATAATGTATTGTTTTAAAGTGCAAAAGTACGGAATATTTGTGAGATATGAAAATAATAGCAATTGTATAGAGAAGTTATTTCTGAGCTGTTACAATAACCGCCATTGAAGTTTTAGGATTGAAAGGTTCTTTTTTGAAGTTGCCGTATAGTTTAAGGTCTTTAAAACCTATTTGAGAGAGCCATTGGGTGAGTTCTTGGGAAAGAATAGGCTGTAAAAGCTCTTCATTGGCAATAGTTTTGTCCAAAACTGTCCTAAATATTACCTTGTTATTGCTATTTAAGTGATAAGAACGCTCAAACTTTACTTTTTCGTTCTCTATTAGAGGCAGGTTACCGAGAAAATTACCTTCTTTCTGGGCAAAATACTTCTCAAAGTTTACCATTTGCAAGATGAGTTTGCCTCCTTGCGTGAGTTGGTTATAAGCTTTTTTAAGAAAAGTCTGCACTTCGTCTTTATTATCCAAATGTGGGAGCGTGTTCCCAATGTTGATAATGGTATCGAACATAGGTAAAGTATCGATAGCAAGCATATTAAGCTCTTGCACTTCAACACCCTTGGCAGTAGCCTGAGCAATAAGTGCTTTACTGAGGTCGATAGCCGTAACATCATAGCCCTGTGCGCGCAGATAGGCGGTAAGGTTGCCCGTACCTGCCCCTACATCAAGAACTGTCTTGCCGTACACTTCGGCATCGAAAAAGACTTTATGTGCAGGCGATAGCGGAAAGATAGCATCGTATTTCTCAGCGATACTATTGTAGAATTGTGACATATTTTTTAATGATAAATGATTAATTGTTAATGATTAATGGAACAGAAACACTTAATTTGTAAATATTTCTGTACTGATGTATCTCCTTTTTATTTGCGATGTTTAAATCGGTATTTTGTTCGAATGAGGGGTAGATGATAAGGCAATCTATCAACCTATTGTCGTCTATTTTTAGGGCTTTATAAACCCTTTCTAAACGCGCATAAGCACTCACCTGACGAATGTCGTCTATCACTCTACTATCTTCATAAACAGTTTTGTATTTGGCATCAATCACCATTTTGTATTCTGGAGTGTTGAGCAAGAAATCTAATTCGGTATAATCAGCTGTAAAATGATAGTGCACCTCTCCCCTACTGCCGAACTGTTCTTGTAGTTTTTTGTATACATATAACTCAAAAAGTTTTGGCATATCTATCCAAAAAGGCGGAATAGCTATTTTTTGTTGGGTTGTTTCGGTGATATTATACGAAAAACGCTTCAAAATCTGCTTTCCGATGCGAATAGCTTCCTCATATTCTTTAAAAAAAGAATTGGTAGTGATTTTTTTGAGGTTTTCTACATCGAGTTCTTCTGAAATCAACTCAAAATGCGGACTACAATACGTAATAAGTTCTCGAATAGACTCGTCATTACCTGCAAAATAATTAGAGTGTGTATTCTTAAAGCTGATGATAAACTGCAAAACTTTCTTCAAAAAGCGATTTTCGAGGCTATCCATTCCAAACTCTTGATACCTACATACGTGGGCTGTGAGTTTGTTCTTAAAAACATTTTGTTTGAGGTGTTTATCTAACTGTATCTTGCCTTTGATGCGGTTATTAAGATTCTCCTCCACCGTGTAGTAGGATTTTTTAAGTCCTTTGCGCACAATACGCTTCAGTAGCAATAGAAATTGCACTATTAGAAAAGGCGTGAGCGTGTCTTTTTGCTGTTCGATGGCAATTAGTGGTTCGTCCCAATAGATTTTGATAAGATTTTGTGTATGTTTGGGGTCGAGCGCCGTAATGTTGAGAAGCATTTTTAGATAGTCGATTTCTGCCCATTCTTCCTCTTGGGTAGGTAAGCCTTCAACAATCTGTTTTTTGTTCATTTTAGGCTCTATATATACGAATTTGTGATGTTTTACCAACCACAAAGCTCCCACGTAATAGCCTGCCTGCAAACACACTTCTTCCTCATTTGTACAACTGATTTCAAAAGGATATATAGAATTTCCCCATTTATCTTTCTTCAATACATACGGACAAATCTTAGGTATTGCTTCAAAGTAAATGCTTCCCTCTTCTTTTTTGATACTATAGGGTTGATGTTCAAGAAGGGTTATTTTCATAGACTAATGTTTTAATTTCTTGCATTTGTTCTTCAATTCTTATATTATCTATGAGTATTCCATCTTTTATGTATTCCAATAGAATAGGCTTGATTTCGTATTCCCAACGAATAGACATAGGCACATCTTTTCCATCGCTGTATTTTTTCTGAATAAAATACGACTGTCCAAGCCACACATCTTCTGGTTTAAATTCGGGTGATAAGGTTTTGGCACGTTTTAATTCAGTATCTGTATTGTTAATATATTCATCATAGTTCTCAATAAAGAGCTTACTTACTGCTTTAAACAAGTTTTTATCAAAATTCTCTTCTAACTCCTTAGGCAACACATTCACAAAGGCAAAACGCCGACGAATGGCATAATCTATATGTCCTACCGAGCGGTCAGCCGTATTCATTGTACCGATGATGTAGAGATTAGGCGGTAACGTGAAACTATTGTCACCATCGATAGCATACATACTCTCCACGGATTCCCCACGATATTCCAAGGCATAGATGAGTTCCCCCAATACTGTTGAAAGGTTCGCACGGTTGATTTCGTCAATTACAAGAAAATAAGATTTCTTCCTTTTGAAATCATTAGCCCATTTTATGAAATAGTCAGTTATAAATTTCCAGCCCCATTTGTGATAGTTTTTATAAAAACTATCGAATTTATCATCTAAATTTCTTTGACAAAATTCTTCAATAGGAATACCTGCTAAATTATGATTGCGTCCACTTAAATATCGCAATTCGTTATTTTGTATAAAATTATATTTAAGTTCTTTCCCTTCATCAAAATGAACTTCTCGCCCCTCTTTCTTTTCTTTTTCAAGAAAATCTCTAAAATTTTCCCATTTAATAGGTTCTTGGAATGCTTTTAAGGCTTTCTCTGCAAACTCAGCTAACACTTTATTTTCAGCTGTATAGACAATGCCCCCACCTGTTTCATTGGGTTGCGCTACAATGCCCCTTACAAAATCTTCATAAGAGTAACTGGGGTGAAACTGAATCAGTTTAAACTGCTCATTACCCTCTAAACTATCATTGTCATTCAAACCTAATAGCTGTTTGGCAATACGCTTGGCTTCACGGGTTTTACCTGTACCTGGAGGACCTTGTAAAATGATTTGGTGCTTGTAATGTAGTAGGTCGATAATCGTAGGCTTAATCGCTTGATTTGTCATATTACTTTCTATTGTTTCAAATTCTACTTTGTATTTCTTTTCAAAAACATATTCCCTGAAATAACTATTATCATAACTTTTAGGATAAGTTTCCTTATCAAGTGCTATCTCTTCTTTGACAGCATTTTTGATATCAGGGTAATATGTTTCAATATGTTGTGGGGTTCCCTGATAATAAAGAAAAGCATTGTTAGGTCTTTCAAACTCTTCCCTTCTCAATTTTGGGATATCTACTTCCCTTCCTGTAATAAAAAGAAATTCTTTGGGACTTACACTTAAACAAATCCTCTTCCCTATGTGATAACGAAGTGATTTTTCATCTAATCTAACACTGAATACTTGATTTTCGGTATCTTCTAATGCTAAATCCTCTATAATATTTCCTAATTTGTAAAAGAAAACAGATGCCCAATGCTTAGGAATCTTATCCAATACGTTTCTAAATGCTTTTTCTGAAGAAGTTGTCATATTCTGGTGCACAATATCCTGAGCCAATAGCAAAGGTTCATCAAAACCTTGTGGAATAAAGTTGCTCGTGAGTTGTTTTAACTCAGGATTGTTAAAATAAGTCGTGATTTCGGTAAGTAACTCAATAAAATGCTCGTATTTGCGTTCTTTTCGAGAAACTTCTCCTAAATACTCACATAACTTAGTATAAATATCCCTTTTATAAAAAGTATACTCATTAGGGAATTTCAGCGTCAGTAAAAAAGAAAGAGTGCGCTCATCAATTTTTGTACTAAAATTTGTATTGCTTTTTTCTTTTAAGTCATCAATAACATTTTCAGTGAAAGTCCTGCATATTCCCAATTTGGTATAGAAATCATCAGCCCCATAAACAATACCCAACAATTCCTTTAATTTCGTTGGATAGTTTTCTCCTAACGCTTCCAATATACCAAAAGGACGGTAATCTACTAAATTGTCCTTTTTCCGAAAAGCCTCTTTAAACATTTCGTAAAAATCACGGGCATTAATATCCCAATGCTGCTCAAAATGTTCTATTGCCTGCCATTTGTACACTTCATCGGGATTAGAAGGCTTTTCTTGTAAGAAACGAATGTAATTGCTTATGAGTGCTTGTATTTTCTCATTCATAGTATTTCGGTTTTTGCGCAACAAAATTACTCAATTTTCTGTATAAACAAAAAGAGCTACCCGATTTTTCATTCAGATAGCCCTTTTAAAAAGTTCTTATTTAGTAGTTAAAAAATCATATAAATCCAATTCTCGAAAAGCCTTATGAAGCAAACGACTCTTATCGTTAAAAGCCTCTTCCATTGATATCATTGTCTCTGAGCGCGACACGCCTTGAATGTCGTCTATCATATAAATAACTTCCTTAGCGTGCTTCACCCCCTTTGTCCTAATTTTACAAAACAGATTGTATTTCCCCGAAGTAATGTGTGCCTCTGTTACAAACGGGATAGCCTCTAATTGTTCCAAAACATACTCAGCTTGATGATTGCGCTCCAAAAAGATACCCACATAAGCAATAAAAGTATATCCCATTCTCTCGTAATCTACTGAAATGGCAGAACTTTTTATAATTTCCAATTCTTCCATTTTTCTTATCCGTACATTCACTGTCCCCGACGATATATCAAGTGCCTTAGCAACATCTATATAGGGTTTTCGTGCATCTTCTATAAGAATATCCAATATCTTAAGATCCATTTCATCTAATCTATATTTTGCCATCTACATTAAGTTTATGAGTTCTTTTTTTTAAAAGCGCAAAGTAACAATGTTTTTTTGTATATTCCAAATTGCAACATACTTTTTAAGTTGAAGTCTACCTATAACCTTTTTTTTATCTCTGCCTTACCTTCAACTCTCCTTCTACTTAGGTTCGTTGTTCCTTCGTTCATCGTTCGTCTTTTGTTCGTTGTAGAGCTACTGTAGACCCACTATAGACCCACTATAGACCCACTGTAGACCCACTGTAGACCCACTGTAGACCCACTGTAGACCCACTGTAGACCCACTGTAGACCCACTGTAGACCCACTGTAGACCCACTGTAGACCCACT